>JAAZGD010000112.1 GCA_012511395.1 Clostridiales bacterium | reverse complement strand
TTTGAAGATGATATTCAATTTGCTCTGGTGACTCACCAAAAAGCCACCATGGAGCATGCGGACACCTTATACGGCGTCACCATGGCAGAACAAGGGATCTCAAAAATAATATCATTAAGGCTGGGCGAGGAATTCGATCTTGGAGAAAACTGATGAATGGAAATAGAGGATCTTTTTTTGGAAAATTAAGTGAAAGGCTGACCGATGCCATTATGGCAAGAGGGCAGGTGGATGAGGAGCTGTTTTCTCAGCTGGAGGAGATACTGATTACCTCGGACATAGGTATGGACACAGTCCTTTCAATGATAGATAAATTGAGGCAAGTAGTAAAAGTTGAAGTTCTGGAAAACCCCGAAAACATTAAGAAAGAGCTGAAAGCTATTATGTTAAAGGTGGTGAACAGAGGAGATGAATCTGTTCTCTCAAAGGAAAGACCGCTGATTATTTTAGTGGTGGGAGTTAACGGCAGCGGTAAAACCACTACTTGCGGAAAGCTGGGGAACTATTTAAAGAGCCGGGGAGACTCAGTGCTTTTTGCGGCAGCAGACACCTTTAGAGCAGCGGCCATAGATCAGCTTCTGATCTGGGGAGAAAGAGCAGGCATAGCTACAATTCATCACCGGGAAGGCTCAGACCCTTCCGCAGTAATATATGACGCCATAGAGGCTTTAAAGGCAAGAGGCATATCTGTGCTCATTGCAGATACTGCGGGAAGGCTTCATACGAAAAAGAATCTTATGCTGGAGCTGGAGAAAATCTCAAGAGTGATAGCTTCCAATTATCCGGAGGCAAAAACAGAAGTCCTTTTGGTGCTGGATGGAACAACTGGAAAAAATGCAGTTTCTCAGGCCAGGGAATTTTACGAAGTCACAAGGGTTTCGGGAATTGTCTTAACGAAGCTTGACGGCACTGCCAAAGGCGGAATAGTGTTCACTATTTCTGAAGAGCTTGGGTTGCCTGTAAAATTTATAGGCACAGGAGAAGGGCTGGAGGACATTATGGCATTTTCTGCTGAAGACTTTGTGGGAGGTATTTTTAATTGAACAAAGCTACTGTAGCTATTGTGGGAAGACCAAATGTTGGAAAGTCTACTTTTTTCAATGCTATTTTGGGAGAGCGAATTTCCATTGTTGAAGATACACCGGGTGTTACAAGGGATAGAATATATGGTGAGGCCGACTGGAGCGGCAGAGAGTTCGCTCTTATTGACACAGGGGGAATTGATCCTGATACTGAGGATATCATCATGCAGCAGATGAGGGAACAGGCTGTAATTGCCATGGAGATTTCAGATCTGGTGCTCTTTATGGTTGACGGGAAGGAAGGCTTAACCTCTTCAGACAGGGAAGTTGCTTCCATGTTGATGAAAAAAGGCAAAGATGTGATACTTGTAGTGAACAAGGTAGACAATATGAAGAACCTTGACAACCTATATGATTTTTATGAATTGGGTTTGGGGGAGCCTGTCCCCATATCATCTGTGAATCGATTGAATTTGGGAGATCTTCTGGATTTAATAGTTTCAAAGCTGCCGGAAGAGAAACGGGAGGAAGAGGAGGACACCATTAAGCTGGCTGTGGTGGGCAAACCCAATGTTGGGAAGTCTTCCCTTGTAAACAGTCTTTTAAAAGAGGAGAGAGTCATAGTGTCACCCATTCCGGGAACCACAAGAGACTCCATAGATACTTATTATGAATATGAAGGCGAGCCCTATATCTTAATCGACACTGCAGGCATAAGAAGAAGATCAAAGGTAGATTTAAATGTGGAAAAGTATTCCGTAATAAGGGCTATTTCAGCTATTGAAAGATCTGATGTATGCCTTATGATGATAGATGCAGTGGAAGGTATTACAGAGCAGGATAAAAAGATTGCAGGGATTGCCCATGAAGCAGGTAAAGGTGTAGTAATAGTTATAAATAAATGGGATTTAATAACTAAAGAAACAAATACAATGAAAACCTTCGAAAAAGATGTGTATAACGAAATGCCTTTTCTTTCCTATGCACCTTTAGTATTTATCTCAGTTAAAGAAGGCCAAAGAGTAAATAAAGTAATGGAAATAGCAAAAACTGTGGCCTTAAACAGAAGTGTAAGAATTTCTACAGGCCAATTAAATGCACTTATTCAAGATGCAGTTATGATGAAGCAGCCACCCTCTGATAAAGGTAAAAGGCTTAAAATTTACTATGTGACTCAGGTGGGAGTAAAACCGCCCCTGTTTTCTTTTCAGATAAACAAAAGAGAATTAATGCATTTTTCCTATTCCAGGTATCTGGAAAATGTAATAAGGGATGGCTTTCCTTTTGAAGGGACTTCCATAAAATTTGTATTCAGGGAAAAAGGAGAAAAAGAGATTTAGTCATGGAAATACTTATAGTAATCCTGGTTATTTTAACAGGTTATTTATTGGGAAATATTTCTCCTTCTATTATAGTTGGAAGGATGATGGGAGTTGAAATCAGGGAAAAGGGCAGTGGCAATGCAGGATCCACCAATGCTTTAAGGGTTTTGGGTAAAAAAGCAGGCGCCATCACCCTTGTAATCGATGTATTAAAAGGTACTTTGGCAGTCTATTTAGGTGAGGTTATATCAGCAGGTTTTTTCCCCGACCCCAGACTTTTCGGGCTTCTTGCCGGTCTTTCAGTAGTCATTGGCCATATCTGGCCCATAGCTTTCAAGTTTAAGGGAGGAAAAGGAGTAGCCACTACCTTTGGAGTGCTTCTGGGCATTAATTTCTATTTGGCACTTTCCTGCCTTCTGGTGTTGATATTTTTAGTGGCAGTAACAAGAAGAGTGTCTGTGGGTTCCATGGGAGCCTTCATAACACTGTCCTTTGCCATTACAATTTTTTCAGGAGGCATTTATGAGGATAGGCCTTTATTAACATTAGGCTTTGCCGTCCTTATTGGAATTATTGTGCTCATAAAGCATAAGGATAATATAAAAAGACTTATTAAAAAAGAAGAGCCCAGGCTTGGGCTTGGGAAAAAGGAGAAGTAAGATGGAAAACATTTGTGTAGTGGGAGCAGGAAGCTGGGGAACGGCTTTAAGCGTAACCCTTTCAAATAAAGGCCATAAGGTAAAACTGTGGGATATTGATAAAGACCATCTGGAAGCCCTGAGAAAAGACAGGGAAAATGTGAGATATTTAAAAGGTGTTCCCTTTAACAATAACCTTTCTTTAGTATCACATCTGGAGGAAGGCCTTCAGGATGCTTCCATAGTGGTGTTTTCTGCACCGGCCCAACACTTCAGAGAGGCCCTTAAAAGTTGTTTACCTTTATTAAAGGACCAGCTGCTCTTAAATGTGGCTAAGGGTATAGAGATGGATTCCTTAAAGCTTTTATCCCAGGTGGCGGAGGAAATCGCACCTTCCTTTAAATTTGCAGTTTTATCGGGGCCCAGCCACGCAGAAGAGGTGGGACAATTTTTGCCTACTACAGTGTCGGTTTCATCAAGGGATGAGAAGACGGCCGAAAAAATTCAGGACATATTTATGACAGACAAATTCAGAGTCTATACTAATTCAGATATTCTTGGTGTCCAACTGGGAGGTGCCTTAAAAAATATAATTGCACTTGGAGCAGGAATATCAGATGGCATGGGCTATGGAGACAATGCCAAAGCAGCTATTATGACAAGAGGAATAGCAGAGATTGCAAGGCTTGGAGAGAGAATGGGAGCAAAGAAGGAGACATTTTTAGGCCTTTCAGGAATTGGAGACTTAATAGTTACATGTACAAGTGAGCACAGCAGAAATAGAAGATGCGGCCTTATGATAGGTCAAGGGATAAATCCTGAAGAAGCAACAAGAAGAGTGGGAATGGTGGTTGAGGGCATGTATACTACACAAGCCGCCTATAAACTGGCTCAAGAGCTTTCAGTGGATATGCCCATTACAAGAGCAATTCACGGCGTGGTCTATGAAGGAACAGATGTGAATAAAACGGCAGAAATGCTGATGCAAAGAGATAAGAAGCATGAATAACAGCTACTTCATAAGAACCTTTGGATGTCAGATGAACGATCATGATTCAGAAACTATGGCAGGACTTTTGGAAAACATGGGATACTGTGAAGCTGATAAACCTGAAGGAGCAGATGTTATAATCATAAACACCTGCAGCGTCAGGGAAAATGCTCACAACAGCTTCTTTGGAGTTTTAGGTCAATATAAAAAACTGAAGGAAAAAAACAAGGCCCTTGTCATAGGCGTGGCTGGCTGCATGATGCAGCAGGACATCCTTGTTAAACAGGTGAAAACTAAATACCCCTTTGTGGATTTTATATTTGGCACATACAATATTCACGAGCTGCCTGATCTTGTTCAGGAATCAAAGCTTCTTAAGAAAACCAATGTAAGGGTTCTTCCTGAAAGAGAAAGTATTCAGGAAGGGCTTCCTGTAAAAAGGAAATATCCCTTTAGAGCCCTTGTGGATATTACCTACGGCTGTAACAATTTTTGCAGTTACTGCATCGTTCCATATACAAGGGGCAGGGAAGTATCAAGAGGTCCTGAGGACATTTTATCAGAGGTAAGGAATGCAGTTAAAAGCGGTACTAAGGAAGTAATGCTTTTAGGACAAAATGTGAACTCCTATGAATACGGCTTTTCAAAGCTTCTTGGAAACCTTTCGCAGGTGGAAGGCCTTAAACGCATAAGATTTATGACCTCCCATCCAAAGGATATGACGGAAGACTTGATTAAGGCTTTTTCCAAATATCATAATTTGTCAAAACACCTGCATCTTCCCCTTCAGTCGGGAAGCGACAATGTGTTAAGTAGAATGAACAGAGGCTATACAAAGGGAAAATATTTGCAGCTCATAAAGGATATCAGGAGGGAAGTCCCTGATATTGGAATAAGAACAGATATAATCACAGGCTTTCCCGGAGAAAGCGAGGAGGATTTTCAGGAAACTTTAAATTTTGTGGAAGAAGTGCAGTTTGATTCTGCCTTTACTTTCATATATTCAAAAAGGGAAGGGACGCCTGCGGCAGCCTGTGAAGACCAGGTGGAAGAAAGTGTTAAGCATGAAAGATTTCAAAGGCTGGTTAAGGTCGTCAATGAAAGCGCTCTTTCCAAAAACCTGTCCTATATAGGAAAGGTTGAAGAAGTTATCATAGAAGGAGTATCGAGGAAAAGTAATGAGTATTTAGAGGGGAGAACAGATTCTTTTAAACTGGTAAACTTTAAGGGCCCCATGGAGGCCTTAGGTGAAACAGTGCTTGTTAAAATAACGGAAGCCAACACCTTCAGCCTGAAAGGCACATTGGATTTGTAAAGGAGAAATAAAAAATGTATGCCTATCTTGCAGAGCATTTGCCTCTACTTGCGGCACTTATCATCTTTGCAAACATCATTATAGCAGGAACGGTAATATTCCTTGAGAGGAAAAATCCTGTCACCACTCTCACTTGGGTTATGGTGGTATTCTTCCTGCCGGCTATAGGAATCTTTTTATACTTCATGCTGTCAAACAGAGTTGTGAGAAAGAGGATCAGCCTTCTCACAAAGGAGGATGAAGCCTTTATCAGGGGCTCTTTGCAGGAGCAGATGAAGGAGATGGAAGATGGCGACTACAAGTTTAACAGTAAGAGGGCCCATTTCTGGAGGGATATGATCACCCTGAATCAGATATTGGCTAAATCTTATTACACCCAGAATAATGATATTCAAGTGATCACCGACGGCCAGGAGATGTTTGACACCTTGCTTGAAGACATAAGAAATGCAAAATCCACCATCAACGTAATCTATTTCATCATTAAGCCCGATGAGGTGGGGAAAAGATTTTTAAAGGTTTTGACAGATAAAGCAAGAGAAGGGGTAGAGGTTACCGTAATAGGCGACGGACTGGGATGCAGAGGTTTATCAAGGAAAATGCTGGCGCCCTTAAGAAGAGCAGGAGGATCATTTCACTGGTTTTTGCCTATTAAGCTTAAGTATTTGAGTCCGAGACTTAACTATAGAAACCATAGAAAGCTTGTAATCATAGATGATAAAATCGGCTATGTGGGAGGCTTTAATATAGGGAGGGAATACCTGGGCAGAAAGAAAAAGTTTGGTTATTGGCGGGATACTCAGCTTAAGCTTACAGGCAGCGCAGTTCAGGATATTAATGCCCGCTTTATGCAGGACCTGAGAGTTGCCACTAAAAAGGATATTCACATTAAGGATGTGTATTTTTCTGAAACCATCGATCAAGGAGGCATAGGTGCTCAGATAGTCAGCAGCGGACCTGATACTTCAAAGGAGGAAATAAAAAGAGGCTTTAACAGGATGGTGTCCACAGCCCAGGAAAGAATCTGGATTCAGACGCCTTACTTCGTTCCAAGCACCAGTCTTCAGGAAAACCTGAAGGTGGCAATTCTTTCAGGCGTGGATGTAAGAATTATGATTCCCAACAAGCCTGACCATATGTTTGTTTACTGGGCCACATGGGCTTTTGTAGGTGAGCTCATTGAGCTTGGGGCAACAGTTTATATTTACGATAAAGGCTTTATGCATGCAAAGACCATGGTGGTGGATGGGGAAATATCCACTGTGGGAACTGCAAATTTTGACAGAAGAAGCTTCCGTTTAAGCTTCGAGACCAATGTGTTTATTTACAGCGGCAAGTTCACGGAAAAGATGGAAAACATCTTTTTGGAGGACATGAGCCATAGTTATATATTGACCAAGGAATTGTATAAAGAAAGAGGTCTTATTATTAAAGCAAAGGAATCTGTTTGCAGGCTACTTTCAGATCTGTTATAAACCTACAAGGGAACTTTATAAAAAAAAGAAAAAGAAAGGACTATAAAGAGTATGTATGAGACCATCAGAGAAGAAGATTTTCAGATTTATTCAATGATTGAAAGGGAGGAGGAAAGGCAGGAGAACAAGCTGGAGATGATAGCCTCGGAAAACTATACTACTAAAGCAGTGCTGGAAGCATGCGGCAGTATATTAACCAACAAATACGCAGAAGGATATCCCGGTAAAAGATATTACGGCGGTTGTGAACATGTGGATGAAGTGGAGTCTTTAGCCATTGAACGGGCAAAGCTCCTTTTTGGTGCTGAATTTGCAAATGTACAGCCCCATAGCGGTGCTGCAGCAAATATCGCTGTATACTTTGCCCTCCTTGAACTAAAGGATACGGTTTTGGGCATGGACCTTTCAAACGGAGGCCATTTGACACACGGAAGTCCTGCAAATCTTTCAGGCAAGTATTTTAATTTCATATCATACGGTTTAAAGGACGATACGGAAACTATAGATTACGATGAAGTGGAAGCTTTGGCAAAAAAGCACAGACCGAAATTAATAGTTGCGGGAGCATCTGCATATCCCAGAATAATTCATTTCGATATTTTCAGGGAAATAGCCGACTCTGTGGGAGCTTTATTTATGGTGGATATGGCCCATATCGCAGGCCTTGTGGCAGGAGGAGTTCACCCCAACCCCGTGGATTATGCTCATATAGTAACCACCACTACCCACAAGACCTTAAGAGGGCCAAGAGGCGGGATGATACTTGCAAAGGAAGATCTTGGCGCTAAAATCAATAAAGCGATTTTCCCGGGAGTTCAGGGAGGACCTTTGATGCATATAATTGCAGGAAAGGCCATATGCTTAAAGAAGGCACTGGAGCCTTCCTTCAAAGTGTATCAAAAACAGGTTGTGGACAATGCCAAGGTGCTGTCGGAAGTCCTTACAAGCTATGACTACGATCTTGTGTCTAAGGGTACGGACAATCACCTGGTCCTTGTAAAACTGATAAACAAGGGAATAACGGGAAAGGAAGCAGAGGTAATGTTAGACGATGCAAATATTACAACCAATAAAAACGCCGTTCCAAATGACCCTCAAAGTCCTTTTGTAACAAGCGGTTTAAGATTGGGAACTCCTGCCCTTACCTCAAGAGGATTTAAAGAGGAGGAAATAAGAAAGGTGGGGAGGGCAATCAATCTCGTATTGTCCTCAAAAGGAGGAAAGAAGGAAGAAGCAAAGGAGATAGTTAAGGAATTGGTAGAAAAACACCCTCTGGAAGGTTGGGAGAAAAGGTAGATGAAAAGATTTCTTGATCCCACAGCCCTTCTTTTCATAGTAATCTTAGCCTTTATATCCATAACCAGCGGAAGATTTCAAAGCCCTCAAGCCTGGTTTATTCACACCTTGATGATATTACCCGGTATTGTTATAGGGCTGTCCTTTCATGAAGCAGCCCATGCATTTTCTGCCTACAAGTTAGGGGACAATACGCCGAAATTTCAGGGAAGAGTAACCATAAGCCCAAGGTCTCACATTGACCCTATAGGTATGGTGGCTCTGTTTTTCATAGGCTTTGGTTGGGGTGTGCCTGTACAGATCAACCCTTTTAACTTTAAAAAGAGAAGAAGAGATGAGATGATAGTGGCACTGTCCGACGTGACCATGAACTTTATTATTGCGTTTTTGTTTATGGGCCTTGTAAAACTTCTCTACACTTTATCTTTGCCCTTTTTATATACATCCTTTGGATCGGTTACAGTGGATGTACTTCTTTATGTAGTTCAGATAAATTTGATCCTTATGGTATTCAACCTGATGCCTGTGCCGCCCCTTGACGGTTTTTCCGTCCTTACACAGGTGTTCAATCTTGAGAAAAGAGAATGGTACGGAAAAGTATATAACAAGGGGATGACAATCCTTCTGATTCTTATAGTCTTCGGAGTTCTGGGGAGAGTAATTTTCCCCTCAGTGAACTTTCTTTATACTTTTCTGTATAGACTCTTCTTTTAAAGGAGAGTTCTGTCAGCAGAATTTGTAAGGTGAATTTCCATGGCCTTCACACCTTTTTCAATATCCTTTTTAAGGAAGGCTTGATAAATGGCGCGATGTTCCTCTAAGACGGAGGGAAGGTAATCCTCAGGATAAACCACATCCCGCCTTTTATATTTCAAATAAATCTGATAGGAGGAAAGAATCTGTTTCAGCATACGGTTATGGGAAGCATCGTATATTATTTTATGAAAGCTTATATTAATATTGTGCATTTTTTCAATATCTTTTTTTATGGTGTAAAATTCCATAAACTCAAAGGTTTCCAGAAGGTCATCCATTTCCTCTTCAGTGATTCTTTCAATAGCCCATCTTACTGCCTGCATTTCATAAATTTTCCTTAAGGACAGCATGTCCGACAGATCTGTTTTCGAAAACCCTGTTACAAAGGCCCCTCTGTTTGGGATGGTTTCCACAAGGCCTTCCATTTCCAACTGCCTTAAAGCTTCCCTGATTGGAGTTCTGCTAACCTTGTACAGTGTGCACAGGCTTTGCTCTGTCAGCTTTTGCCCCGGTTTTAGCTTTTCCAAAAGGATGTCCTTTTGAAGCTGGCTGAATAAACTGACTCCCAAGGGCTGATTTGTATTTCCCGCTTCTGTAAGATATTTGTTAATAATCATTTCTATTTCCTTTAAATCTTAAATTTTTGAAAGTACCATGGTTACATAGTCTTCACCTGTATTACCGTCACCTTTGCCTGTCATTTTCATGGCTTTGGCCGTCTCATCAAGAGCTGCTTTCAGCTTATCTGCCTTGTCTGTCATCCCTATGTGGTTCAACATCATTTCCGCCGCTTTAAGAAGGCTTGAAGGGTTGGCATACTTTCCCCTTCCCATTTTTACCATTCTAGGAGCGCTGCCGTGAATGGCCTCAAACATGGCGTACCTGTCCCCTATGTTTCCGCTGCCTGCCGTTCCTACTCCGCCTTGGAGCTGAGCTGCTTCATCTGTGAGAATATCCCCGTAAAGATTGGGAGTTAAAATCACTTGGTATTCCGATTGTCTGTTAGGATTAAGAAGATTTGCGGCCATGATATCCACATACCAGTCATCTGCAGGTACAGAAGGGTAATGCTGTGCCACCTCATAGCAGATCTTAAGGAATTTCCCGTCAGTCTTTTTCATAATATTGGCCTTTGTAACTATTGATACCTTTAAATTGCCCTTTGCTTTAGCATACTTAAAGGCAGCTTCACAGATCCTTTCAGTTCCCCTGTCAGTGGTAACCTTAAAATCCAAAGCCATACCCTCAAGCTCTATACCCTTACTTCCAAGAACGTATTCCCCTTCGGTGTTTTCCCTGAAGAAGATCCAGTCAATATTTTTTTGGGGGATAGTAACAGGTCTCACATTTGCGAAAAGATCCAGCTCTCTTCGTAAAGCCACATTAGCGCTTTCTATGTTCATCACATTGGCTCTGGCATCGGGAGTTTCAGTAGGCCCCTTTAGAAGCACGTGACACTTTTTTATTTCATTCAAACATGAAGGGGGAAGACCTTTACCTTCCTTTGCCCTGTTTTCAATAGTGAGACCTTCTATGTTTCTGAATTCGATTTTTCCTTCTTCAATCTCTTCCTTTAACAGATGGTCCAAAACTTTTTTCGTATGGTCCATAATAAAAGGACCGATACCGTCTCCCGGGATTATGCCTACAATTATTGTGGGAACCAAAGTCAGATCCAGAGGGGAGCTCTCCTCCATCCTTTTGATTCGTTGTCTTTGTTCTTCAATAATCTCTTCCAAAGCAATCAGGTAATCCTTCATAAATACATCTCCTATAAATTAATTTTTCCGCCCTTTAAGATGATTTTTCTTTCCTTTTTGGAAAGGGTGTTCACTAAATCATAAGTCAGATTTTTAGTTAAATTTACTGCCTTTATTTCACCTCTTTCCAGACCTTCCCGTAAATTGGAAAGAGAGACAGTGTCATAAAGAGATATGGTTTCATAGTCCTCCTCATTTTTAAAGACTAAGGGCAGTATGCCGCTGTTGATTAAATTGGACCTGTGAATTCTTGCAAAGGACTTTGCAAAAACTGCTTTAACACCTAAGTATAGAGGTGCCAGCGCAGCGTGTTCCCTCGATGAGCCCTGACCGTAATTATCACCTGCCACTATGAGACAAGAGCCCTTCTCCTCACATCTTTGTGGAAAATCCTTATCTATCTTTTCAAAAGAAAACCTTGAAAGATAAGGAATGTTTGAGCGATAGGGTAAAAGCCTTGCATCGGAAGGCATAATATCATCTGTAGTGATGTTGTCCTTTACCTTTAAGGCAGTTGTCAATATGAGCTCGTCTGAAAGTTCCGTATTTATTGGAAAGGGCAGAATGTTGGACCCCATCTCTAAAGGAATTGATTTACCCTCTCTTCCCGGATTAACTATAAAGGAATCTTTTTTTGAAAAGGATACTTCATTAATCACAGGGTACTCTATATCCATATCCCTAGGGTCTGTAAGGACTCCCGTAATAGCTGATACAGCAGCGGTTTCAGGGCTTACAAGATAGATTAAAGCATCGTTTGTGCCGCTCCTTCCCTTAAAGTTTCTGTTAAATGTCCTTAAAGAAACTGCCCCTGATTTTGGAGATTGGCCCATGCCGATACAGGGGCCGCAGGCGTTTTCAATAATCCTTGCACCTGCATCGATCAAGTCTGCCAAGGCACCGTTTCTTGCCATTTCTGCCAGTATGGTGCTGGACCCCGGAGAGATAACAAGACTTACATTTTCTTTAACCTTGTGCCCCTTTAAGATGCCTGCCACCTTCATAAGGTCTGTATAGGAAGAGTTGGTACAGCTTCCTATTGCCACCTGGTCCACAGGAACGGGTCCTGCTTCCCTTACATCGCTTACATTATCGGGGCTGTGAGGTTTTGCCACTTGGGGAGGGATTTGGGAAAGGTCGATTACAATATGTTCGTTATAGAAAGCATCAGAATCTGCTTTTAAAGGGCGAAAGTCTTCTTCACGTCCCTGATTTTTTAAGTACTGTTTCGTATTTTCGTCACTTTCAAATATGGAGGTGGTGGCCCCAAGCTCAGCTCCCATATTTGTAATGGTAGCTCTGTCGGTGACGGAAAGAGATGAAACGCCGTCTCCTGTGTATTCGATAATTTTTCCCACGCCGCCCTTTACAGTAAGCTCTTTTAATATTTTTAAGATTACATCCTTTGCGGAGGACCACTGCATAAGGCTGTTCTTAAGTTCTATGTTTAAAATTCCCGGAACCGTTAAGATGTATGTACCCTTTGCCATGGCAATGGCCACATCAAGACCTCCGGCACCGATTGCAAGCATGGAAAGCCCGCCTCCTGTAGGCGTGTGGCTGTCTGAGCCAAGGAGGGTTTTCCCCGGTATTCCGTAATCCTCCAAATGAAGCTGGTGACATATACCGTGGCCCGGCTTACTGAATATAACACCGTGTCTCTTGGCCGCACTTTCTATAAAGGCGTGGTCATCTGCATTTTCAAAGCCTGTCTGAAGAGTGTTGTGGTCCGCATATGCTACAGAAAGCTCTGTCTTGATTTTATCCACATTCATTGCTTCCAGCTGAAGATAAACCATGGTCCCCGTAGAATCCTGTGTCAAAGTCTGGTCAATTTTTATTGTAATTTCCTCACCTTGTTTCAGAGTGCCTTCCACAAGGTGTTCCCTTAATATTTTATAGGTTAACGAATCTCCCATTTCCTGCCTCCTCTTGGATGAAATTGTACACTTGTATACAATTATACCCGGCACCATGTATCAGGTCAATAAAAAACAGGCCCTTTAGAAGAGCCTGTTTAGAATTATTTCTTACAGCTGTGGGTTTTTAAACTTTAATGTCTTGCATCTTACAAGCTTGCCATAGCCCTTTTCACCTACGAACTGACCGTCCTTGTAAACAAGCTTGCCTCTTGAGTAGGTGGCTACAGGATAACCCTTGATCTTTGCACCTTCCCATATGGTATGGTCTGTTGCACCGTGAAGGTCCTTGTTCCTTATGGTTACATTTTTCTTTCTGTCATAGAGAACGATGTCTGCATCAAGTCCCACTTCCAATGCGCCTTTCTGGTCATCAAGGCCAAAGAGCTTGGAAGGATTTGTGGCACAGAGCTCAACTGCCCTGTTAAAGGAAATTCTTCCCTTGTTGGCTTCCGAAAGAATGTAGGGATACATATTTTCAATCCCTGCACATCCGTTTGGAATAGTGGTGAAGTTGCCTTTTTTGCCGTCCTTAGTTTTGATGCCCCAGTCCTTTTCTGCCCTTGTGAAGGGGCAGTGGTCTGTGGCTATTGTAGCGATATCGCCTCTCTTAATGGCCTCCCAGATAGCATCCTGGGATTCCTTGCCCTTCATTGGAGGTGAGCACACATAGTCTCTTGCCCTTTCTCTCTTATAGACTTCGTTGGTGAAATTAAGATACTGTGGACAAGTCTCTGCAAAGATAGGATATCCCTCATCCCTTGCTTTTGTTACAGCATCAACACCTTGCTTGCAGGCTAAGTGAACTATGTATAAAGATGTGCCTGCCATCCTTGCTAGATTGATGGCACGAACATCGGCTTCTCCTTCGATTTTTTCGTTTTTGGCCATGTAATGCCACCAAGCATCAGTTTTGCCTTCCTTCAGGTATTGTGCCACTAAAACATTGTTAACATCTCTGTTTTCAGCGTGAACACCTACAAGACCGCCGATTTTAGCTGCCTTTTGTAAAACCTTGTAGAAGGAACCGTCATCTACTCCAAAGTCATAAACCATGAAGACTTTAAAGGAGGTGACACCTTCTTTTACCACGTCCTCCATTGAATCAAGAAGCCTGTCCTCCGTTACATCGCATACTCCAATATGAAAAGCATAGTCTACTGCCGCATCAGGAGCTGCCAGCTTGTCCCGTCTCTTAAATGCATCCTGCATCAGTTCGCCTTGACCTTGAAGAACAAAGTCAAATACAGTAGTTGTCCCGCCGCAGGCAGCAGATCTTGTACCTGTGAAGTAATCATCGGAAGAAATAGTGCCGCCAAAGGGCATTGCAAGGTGTGTGTGGCCGTCTATTGCACCGGGCAACACCAGCTTTCCTCTTGCGTCTACAACTTCTGTTCCTTTTTCAGGTTTAAGATTAGTGCCTATAGCAGTTATCTTACCGTTTTTAACTGCAAGATCTGCCTTAAATGTGCTTTTTGCAGTTACTAAAGTGCCGTTCTTAATTAACAAATCCATCGTTTTACCTCCTTTTCTCGAAACTCTGATAAAAAGGAGCCCTTGAGTCTTCAAAGGCTCCCTTTCTCATTTAAAGCTAAATGACTTTAACAAATTACTACCCATTAAAGCTTCTCTGTTAAAGCGTCATGTTCTTCAACGGAAACCTTTGTCTTTGTCTCCTTAGTCATAAGTGCTAGGTAAAGACCAAATCCAATGATGAAGGATACGATGTATCCATTAGCTGCAAGCCAGTCAAAGAATCCCGGCGCACCTTGTGCAGGATTGTAAAGGAACATGGTGTTTCCAAGAAGCGGAATTATGAAAGCACCAATCCAAGCGATTACTGCCGCAACGTTCCAACCACCTTTATACCAGTATCTGCCTTTGTCTCCGGCAAACAGAGCTGCTACGTCAATTCTCTTCCTCTTGTGCACGAAGTAGTCAGCTATGAAGATAGCGGCTACAGGTGCCAGAATGATTCCATAGTTATTGAGCCATGTGAAGATGTATGCAGCACCAGAACCATAGATGTACCATGGTGAAAACAGTACTGCTAAGATACAAGCGATAATAACGCCCTTCTTGTAGCTGATAACTGTTGGCTTCAAGTTAGAGAATCCGTTTGCAGGAGCAACGATGTTAGCTGCTACGCAAGTTGTGATTGTAGCTGCCATAACACCCAAGGAGCATATAAGAACAGCGATCTTTGAATCTACATAGTAGAATACGAAAGTTGGGTCGAAGAATGCTGTTCCCATAGCAAGCTTAGTGGACATAGCAAAGAATGCACCGATGTATGCGCACATGA
Organism: Clostridiales bacterium; assembly: GCA_012511395.1. Taxonomy (GTDB): domain Bacteria; phylum Bacillota; class Clostridia; order Peptostreptococcales; family Anaerovoracaceae; genus JAAZGD01. The sequence continues at coordinate 18,543 of JAAZGD010000112.1, read as the reverse complement.
ACATAGGTGCTGGCATGCCAATAAGCTGACCCCAGAACTGAGCCTTCTGTGATTTTGCGTAACGAGAGAAGTCAGGAATATTAAGAGCCATGGTAGCCCAGAAGGCAATATTTCCTGTAAGTCCTGCCATGTAAATATATGCAAAACCACCCAGAGAGTTAATTAATTCTGTGTCCTGTCCCTGAGCCATTACATCTCCAAAGGAGAAACCGGCTGCATTTGCAGTCATAATTGACCAAGCAAACAGTGCAAGAATAACTACAACAAGAAGTGGACCACCGATAGCTTGAACGATTTTAATACCTTCTGATCCTTTGTAAGCAACCCAGCCAACAAATACCATGAAGATAAAGAAACCGATAAACTGTCCTACCCATACGTTATCATTTCCAGGTAGGGCCATGCTCCAGTTTGGATCTAAGAATTTAGGAATAAATACACCGATAAATGCTGCTACGGAACCTCCGCCTACCCAAGCTTGCACTGCAGTCCATCCGCAGGCAACAAGTCCCCTCAGTGTTGCGGGGATATGAGCCCCTGTGGCACCGAATGTAAGTCTTGAGAATACAGGGAAAGGAATTCCGTACTTTGTACCTACGTGAGAGTTCATCTGAATAGGAACAAGTACTATTAAGTTCCCCAGTGTAACGTTTAACACAGAAAGCCATGGGGATACGCCCATACCTATCAAAGCAGCTGCAAGTGACAGAGATGGGATACAAATTGAGAGCCCAATCCAGAGAGTGGCAATATTATAAGTTGTCCATGTTCTCTGGGATACTGACGTGGGAGACAAGTCTTCATTGTAGTACTTTGAAGTCAATAGCTCCGCACGAGCCTGGTCTGTAAGTTCATACAGGCCGTTCAGCTCTAATTGCGTGTAGTTCGACATTTAAACACCTCCATTAAAAAAGTATAATAAAAATATTACACTGTCATTATACCATATTTCAAAACTTAACAACAGTTTTTTAGAGTACCGTAAAAGGAGCAAATATAATATAATACAGTAAGAAAGCGGCTTTCGAGGTTTTTGCCAATCGTAAACCAACTATTGATAATAGATATAAACTATTGTAAGAAAGAAGTAAAATTACTGTATTGTGCCATTATTTTTTCAGAGTAAAAGGAGAAGAATTTGAAAGAAGAAACAGTAATAAAAATTTTAGACCTGCTGGTCAGCGCATATCCTGATGCAGAATGTGCTTTAACCCATAAGAATACTTTTCAACTTTTAACAGCCACAGTTTTATCTGCTCAGACTACGGATAAAAGTGTGAACAAGGTAACGCCGGAGCTTTTTAAAAGATTCCCCACACCCCTGAAACTGTCACAGGCAGATTCTTTGGAGGTGGAGAATCTTTTGCATACTGTGGGCATGTATAAAACCAAGGCAAAACATATTATTGAGCTCAGTAAAATATTGACTGAAAAATACGGAGGCCGGGTGCCTTGTGATTATGAAAGTTTGACGGCACTTCCGGGGGTGGGAAGAAAGACGGCCAATGTAGTTTTATCTGTAGGCTTTAATGAACAGAGAATAGCAGTAGACACTCATGTTTTTAGAGTGGCTAACAGAATAGGTCTGGGCAGGGGAAAGGATGTTCTTAAAACTGAAGAGAGCCTCATGAAGAATATTCCAAAAGAAAGATGGGTAAAGGCCCATCACCTTCTTATATTTCACGGCAGAAATATTTGTGATGCAAGAAGGCCAAGATGTGAAGAATGCATAATAAACGGTTATTGCCAATATTTTAAAACGGAAGGAGGCAAGTAGCATGGCATACAACGGCTTTTCCCAACTTTTTGAAAGCCTGGACAAATGTCCAAGGAAAAAGGTGGTGCTGGCAGGATCCCATGACCCTCATGCGCTTGAAGCAGTTCTCACAGCAGAAAGGGAAGGGAAAATTGACTATCTTCTGGTGGGCGATATGGAGGAAACAAAAAGAATTGCAGAGGACCTTGGCTTTTCACTCCTGAGGGATAAAACAGTTACAGCCAACTCCCCGGAAGAGGCAGCGGTGCTGTCTGTTAAGGCAATCAGGGAAAAAAGGGGAGATTTCCTTATGAAAGGGAAGATGGAAACAGCCACCCTTTTACATCAAGCAGTAAACAAAGAAACAGGTATAGGTAAGGGCAGCCTTATGTCCCATCTTGCCATCATAGAATCTCCAAGGTACCATAAACTTCTTGGAATAACTGACGGAGGCATGATACCTTATCCTGACCTTGAACAGAAAAAGGGCATATTGATAAACGCACTGGATTTCTTTAACAGCTTAGGAGTGGAAAAGCCGAAGGCGGGAATCATGGCGGCTGTGGAGGTGGTAAACCCGAAGATGCCTGAAACATTGGACGGTGATACCATAAAAAAGGAAAGCCTCAAAGGAGCTTTTGGGAACTGCATTGTGGAAGGCCCCATTTCCTTTGACCTTGCGGTGAGCAGGGAGTCTGCTCTCATAAAAGGCTTTGAAAGTCCTGTTTCCGGCGACTGCGATATTATGGTGGTGCCCAATATTACAGCCGGAAATCTTCTTGTTAAAGGCCTGTCCATTTTGGGTGGGGGCAAATTTGCAGGCCTTGTGCTTGGAGCAAAAGTCCCTATAGTGCTGAGCTCAAGAGGGTCAAGCTTTGAGGAAAAGTATATATCCCTTTTGCTTTGTGCAGCATGTAAATTAAAGGAGGATTAAGAATGAAGGTATTGCTGACAGGAAACGAAGCTGTGGCAAGAGGAGCCTATGAGGCAGGAGTGATTTATGCTTCTGCATATCCTGGGACTCCCAGCACAGAGATTCTTGAGAACCTTACTCTTTATGAAGGTATAACTTCAGAGTGGTCGCCCAATGAGAAGGTGGCACTGGAGGCGGTTATGGGCGCATCCTTTGGGGGAGGAAGAGCCATGGCAGCCATGAAGCACGTGGGACTTAATGTGGCGGCAGATCCATTCTTCACTTTTTCATATACGGGAGTGAACGCAGGAGCTGTAATAATCTCCGCCGATGAGCCCGGCCAGCACAGTGCACAAAATGAACAGGATAACAGAAACTATGCAAAGGCGGCAAAGGTTCCCATGTTTGAAGCTTCAGACAGCCAGGAATGTTTGGACATGATCAAGGAAGCCTACGATATAAGTGAAGAGTACGATCTGCCTGTTCTTTTCAGAATGACTACAAGATTGTGCCACGGCAAATCGGTGGTGGAGACGGGAGAAAGACAGGAAAAGGAAATAAAGGAATTTGTGAAGAATCCCGGCAAGTACGTAATGGTTCCGGGGAATGCCAGAATCAGAAGAGTGGATCTTGAAAGCCGGCTTGAAAGGATGAAGGAGTATTCAGAGAATACCAGGTTTAACAGAACAGAGATAAATAATAAAAAAATCGGAGTCATAACTTCCGGAATGTGTTACCAGTATGCAAAGGAGGTTTTTGGGGACACAGTTTCCTATTTGAAGCTGGGCTTTACAAATCCTATGCCTGACAGGATGATTGAAACTTTTGCGAAAGGTATGGACAGAATATATGTAATAGAAGAAAACGACCCCTATATAGAAGAAAGGGTCAGGATTCTGGGTTTTGACTGTGAAGGCAAAAATCTCTTCCCAAAGATGGGGGAAATGACAGCCGATGTTATCAGAAAAAGCGTCTATGGGAAAGAGCTTGATACGGTGGATTATAACAAAGACATGGTAGTGCCAAGACCGCCCACTTTATGTGCAGGCTGCCCCCATAGAGGATTTTTCTACAGGCTTGGAAAGAAGAAAAACATTATGATTTCATGAGATATCGGCTGTTACACCTTAGGCTTTGCAAAGCCCTACAATGCCATAGACACAACAGTATGTATGGGTGCAAGCATCAGCATGGGTCATGGCGCCCAGAAGGTCTTTGACAAGCTGGAAAACGGTAAGCGTGTTGTTTCTGTAATAGGAGATTCCACCTTTTTTCATACAGGAATAAACTCTCTTATGACGGTAATCTATAACGGATCAAATACAATAAATGTAATTTTAGACAACAGAGTTACCGCTATGACAGGTCATCAGGAAAACCCGGGCAGCGGTAAAAATGCCTGTGGTGGTCCTGCTCCTGTTACTGATATTGAAGACATAGTAAGGGCTTTGGGATTTAAAAATATCAGAACTATTAATCCCAATGATCTGGATGAAGTGGAGGATGCTTTAAATGAAAGCCTTGCTTTGGATGAACCTTCTGTAATCATAACAAGATGGCCATGTGCTTTGAAAAAGCTGTCTGCCATGGACATGGAGGAATTTAAAGGCGTTTTCTCCAATAAGAATTATATTGAGGAAGAGGTCTGTATAGGCTGCAGAAAATGCGTGAGAAGCGGTTGCCCCGCACTTGTATTCAATAAAGAGAAAAAGAAAACCGCTATAGATCTTTTGCAATGTGTGGGCTGTGATGTCTGTACTCAGCTGTGTCCCACAGGGGCCATTAGAAAGAAGGTGGATTAAATGGTTAAGAGCATACTTCTTGCAGGAGTGGGAGGCCAAGGCACGATTCTGGCAGGGAAGCTGTTGACACAAGGTCTTCTAGAAGCAGGCTACGATGTAAAGATGAGTGAAATTTTAGGCATGAGCCAAAGGGGAGGGGATGTAACATCTCAAGTAAGATTTGGGGAAAAGGTTTATTCTCCCGTCATAGAAAAAGGCGGAGCGGACCTCATAGTCGCTTTTGAAAAAATGGAGGCTTTGCGAAATCTGGTCTATTTAAAAAAGGATGGCATTTGTGTGGTTAATGATTACAAGATACCCTCCATGCCTATTCTGATGGGAGACAGAGAGTACCCGGAAGATGCCATAGGGGAAATTGAAAGCCATGTGGAAACGAAAGTAGTTAATGCCCATGAAATTGCCGAGGCTTTGGGAAATGGAAAGGTGATGAATATGGTGCTCTTGGGTACGGCAATTTATCTTCTGGACTTAGGGAATATTGACTGGGAAAAAATCATTAGGGAAAGTGTTAAAAAGGATTTTGTAGACATCAATATAAAAGCCGTTAAATCAGGTATGGATGCAGTGAGGTAAAACCATGGGAATAAAAATTCTTGTGATAAATCCCGGAAACACCTCAACTAAGGTGGCTGTATTTTTAGATGAGGAAAAGCTGATAGAAATGACTATAGAGCATTCCGGTGAGGATTTAAGCGATTTCAATGCTGTTCTTGACCAAAGGGATTACAGGCTTAATCTTATTCTGAAAGCTCTTAGTGAAAATGGTTTTTCAACTGATGAAATGGATGTGGTCATAGGCAGAGGGGGTATTGGAAAACCTATTGAAGGCGGATTATATTCTATTACAGAGAAGATGCTGGAGGATGTGGGGAGCGGAAAATACGGTGAACATGCTGCTAACCTAGGACCATATCTTGCAGATGCAATAGCAAAGAAGGAAGGAATCCCTTCTTTTGTTATGGACCCTGTATCCATAGATGAAATGGAGCCTGAAGCCAGGCTTTCAGGCCTTAAGGAGCTGCCGAGGAAAAGCTTGATACATGCTCTTAACAGCAGGGCTACCGCAAGGGCTTATGGTAAGGAAAAAGGTCAAAGATATGAGGATTTAAGATTGATAGTTGTCCACCTGGGTTCCGGTATTTCCGTTACTCCTCATCTTGGAGGGAGGATGATCGATTGCAACAATCCCCTTGAAGCAGGCCCTATGTGTCCCGACAGAGCAGGAGCCTTGCCCGCCAAAAGTCTTATACAACTTTGTTATTCCGGCAAGTACAAAAGTGCCTCGGAGCTTATTAAAAAGATAAACAGAGAAGGCGGACTATATGATCATCTGGGGACCAGTGATTTAAGAGTGGCTGAAAAAATGGTAAAGGACGGGGACCCCTATGCCGCCTTGGTGCTGAAGGCTATGGTATATCAGATTGGGAAAGAAATAGGCGCCATGGCCACAGTACTTAAAGGAAAAGTCGATGCCATAATAATAACAGGGGGTATGGCTAATTCTGAAGATCTGGTGGCGGCCATTTCGGAAAGAGTATCCTTCATAGCTCCTATAAAAGTGATACCGGGAGAAAATGAAATGGACGCCCTTGCAAAGGGCGCCCTTGATGCCATGAGAAGTGAGATGGAGATTAAGACTTACAGTTAAGATGAAAGGATATCTATTACATCTCCCATAACTGCAGAGCCTGTTGGCAGAGCACCGGCTCCTTTCCCGTAAAACATTAACTCGCCCACTGCATTTCCCGTAAGGTAAATTGCATTAAATTCGTTTTTAACGCTCATTAAGGGATGGGACAAAGGTAAAGCAATGGGAGCTACCTCCAAGGACACCTTACCATCACTGTTAAGGGATGCCTTTGCCAAAAGTTTAATGCCCATGTTGTTGTTTCTTGCCTCTTCAATATGGGCTTTTGTTATGTGAGAAATTCCTGTGGTTGGAATATTATCAGGGTGAACATACTCTTTAAAGCAAAGCTTGGTAAGAATTGTAAGCTTGTTTGCAGAGTCAAGCCCCATTACATCTGCTGTAGGGTCCTTCTCTGCAAAGCCTAATTCCTGTGCCTTTTTCAAAGCTTCTTCATAACTCATATTTTCTTCTGACATTTTTGTAAGTATATAGTTTGTGGTGCCGTTAACTATACCTAAAATTTCTGTAAACCTGTTGGCTCTCAGCACTGTTTTAATAACCTTAAGGATTGGAATGCCGCCTGCAACGCCGGCCTCATAGCAAAACTTCACATTATTTTTTCTTGCTGTTTCCGAAAGCAAGTTGAAATTAGCGGCTACAGCGGCCTTGTTGGCTGTAACAACAGATTTACCTTTTTCCATGGCTTTTATCATGAAGGCGGTGGCAGGTTCAATACCTCCAAGCAGCTCAATAACAACAGTGATAGAAGGATCATCAAAAATCTCATCAGGGTTAAGGGTGAACTTCTCCTTTGGTACTTCTATTTCCCTTTTTTTGTCCTGATCCTTTTCCAGTATTTTGGAAATCTCCACAGTTTTGCCTACAGCTTCTTCAATTTCCCTCCTGTTCATTTCAAGGACCTGATATGTTCCAAATCCTATGGTGCCAAGACCTAAAAGTCCAATATTATAATCTGCCATAAATTTTACCTCTCTTTTTCTTTCATACTATCCCTCATTATATATGAGCCTTCAATAAAAGTCTTTTATTAATTTATTCCAATTATATAATAGGAAGGAAGACAATAAATTTTTAGGAGATCAAAACATGGCAATACATGTGGTGCTGGTGGAACCCGAGATTCCGCCTAATACAGGAAATATTGCAAGGTCCTGTGCAGCTACTGAAACTGTTCTTCATCTTGTAAAGCCTTTAGGTTTTTCAATAGATGATAAAGCACTTAAAAGGGCGGGCCTTGACTATTGGCCTTACGTGGATTTAAGAGTACATGAAAACCTGGATGAATTTATGAGCGGAATGAAGGGTAAAAGCCTCTATTTTATTACTACTAAAGGAGAAAGGCTTTATACGGAAATCTCCTACAAAGATGAGGATATTCTCATATTCGGAAAAGAAACCAAAGGTCTGCCTCTTTCCCTAATAAATGAAAACAAGGAAAGAGCCCTAAGGATCCCTATGAGCCCCGATACTAAATCCAGGTCCTTTAACCTCTCAAATGCCGTGAATATCGTTCTCTTTGAAGCTTTAAGGCAGCTTGGCTTTAAAAACATGACATAAATTCAGGTTTAATCCCGTTTTGGTTCATGGTATAATAATTGCATGAAACTGGGATATGAACAAAGGATTGAACAAACTCAAAAACTGGTGATGACTCCTGATTTAATTCAGGCTATCAGGATTTTGCAATATAATACTCAGGATTTAGAGGAATATGTAAACGAGGAACTTTTAGATAACCCTCTAATTGAACTTATCAATGACAGGGCCATACCCTATAGTTATCCTTACGGCTATAGGAGTTCAAAGTCAGATGAGGATTTTGATATGGTTCAATTTATTCAGGATAGATATCAGGCGGAAAAAAGAGAGACTTTAAAAGAACATCTGCTGTTTCAGCTGGAAACCACCTGTTGTCATGAGAAGTGCAAGGTGAGAGGAAGGTATATAATAAACGCTATGGATGAAAACGGCTATCTGTTTATGCCCCTTTCGGAAATTGCGGAAAAACTTAATACCACTACAGAGAAAGTATTCACATCCCTTAAGAGAATACAGGGCTTTGAACCTAAGGGAGTGGGTGCAAGAAGTCTCCAGGAATGTTTGCTGCTGCAGCTTTCTGACTATATGTGCCCTGACAGAAGTGATCAGGATTTAAAGCTTGAGGAAGAGGATTACAGGCTGACAAAAGAGGTGATAGAAAACCATCTGGAGGACCTGGCTGAAAACAAGGTTTTAAAGATCTCAAAGGCATTGTCCATTCAAAAGGAAAAGCTTCAGTGTGTTTCCGACATAATTAAAACTCTGGAGCCAAAGCCGGGTAGATGGTTTGAATCAAAAGAAGCCAGCAGGTTTATCGTCCCAGATTTAAAAATTGAAAAAACAGGCGATGGGTTTTCAGTCTCAATAATAGATGATAACGTGCCTCAGCTTAAAATTTCATCCTATTACAACAGCTTAAAGGAAAGGGCGGAAAGCGATGTTGAGCTTCGAAATTACCTGACCAAGAAGATTAATTCCGCTCTGTGGCTCATTAAAAGCATTGAACAGAGAAAGGATACTATTTTAAAAATTGCAAAAGCAATAATAAATTATCAGCAGGAGTTTTTTGAAAAGGGACCGGAATGTTTAAGGATTCTCACCCTGAAACAAATAGCAGATGAGGTGGGAGTTCATGAGTCTACTGTAAGCCGTTCCATTAATGATAAATATATAGATACGCCTCTTGGAGTCTATGAGCTTAAATATTTCTTCCAAAGCGGCGTAAAAAGATGCAAGGACAGTTATCATGAGGAGGAAAGTATTTCAGCAACGGGAGTAAAAGCGATTATGAGGGAGTTGATTGAAGAAGAAGACACTCAATCTCCTTTAAGCGACCAGGAAATCATGAAGGTATTAATGGACAAAGGAATAGATATTTCAAGAAGGACCATAGCCAAATACAGAGAAGAAGAAGGTATTTTATCATCACCAAGAAGAAAAAGATATTAGAGGAGGATTTTTAGGCATGAAAGCGAAAGTGGGAATTAACGGGTTTGGAAGAATCGGAAGAAATGTTTTAAAAGGTATTTATGAAATGGAGGACTTAAACTATGAGGTGGTGGCAATAAACGATTTAACTACCCCCGAAACTCTGGCTCATCTATTGAAGTATGACAGCTGTTTCGGAAAGTTCCTGGGTACAGTTGAGTATACGGATTCATCTATCATAGTTAACGGAAAAGAGATTAAAATTTATGCGGAAAAAGATCCCGCCATTATCCCCTGGGGCGAAAAAGGAGTTTCCCTGGTGCTGGAGGCAACAGGACTTTTCACAAAAAAACAGGATGCGGAAAAGCATATAAGAGATTCAGTAAAGAAGGTGCTCATATCAGCTCCCGCCACCGATGAGGATATCACCATAGTCCTTGGAGTAAATGAAGATAAGTATGACAAGGATAAGCATCATATAATTTCAAATGCTTCCTGTACAACAAACTGTCTTGCACCTGTGGCAAAGGTTATAGATGAAGAGCTGGGGGTGGTAAGAGGCCTTATGACCACCATCCATTCCTACACCAATGACCAGAAAATATTGGATCTGCCCCACAAGGATTTAAGGAGAGCAAGAGCTGCTGCCCTCTCTATGATTCCCACAACAACCGGGGCGGCAAGAGCTGTAAGCTTGGGTTTACCCAACTTAAAAGGCAAACTGAACGGTCTTGCCATAAGAGTACCTACTGCTTCTGTTTCTCTTGTAGATATAGTTTTTGAAGTTTCAAAGAACACTACGAAAGAGGAGGTAAACGGCTTTTTGAAAAAAGCATCGGAAGGTAAGCTTAAAGGGATTATGAACTACACGGAAGAGCCTCTTGTTTCCATCGATTTCAAGCATGACCCCGCATCCTCTACAGTAGATGCTCTTTCCACCATGGTAATCAATGACACCATGGTGAAGATCCTTTCCTGGTATGATAATGAATGGGGCTATTCCATGAGAACCAGAGACTTAATGGAATTCATAGTTGAAAAAGGTATTTAATATGAAAAAAACTGTTAAGGATATAGATGTTAAAGGGAAAAGGGTGCTGGTACGATGTGATTTTAATGTACCTATGGAGGATGGCCAGATAACCAATGACAGCAGAATTGTGGCCGCCCTTCCCACAATAGACTACCTTATAGATCAAGGGGCCAAGGTTATTTTGATGTCTCATCTTGGAAGGCCTGAAGGTGAAGCGGACATGAAGTATACCTTAAAGCCTGTGGCAGAAAGGCTGTCGGAATTTATGGGTAAAAAAGTCGTCTTCATATCTTCGCCTCTCGTAGTTGACGAGACAGTTAAAAAACAGGTTCTGGAGTTAAAGGACAGAGAAGTTATGCTTCTTGAAAACCTCAGGTTCAGGAAGGAAGAGACTGACAATACGCCTTCCTTCAGCAAGGAGCTTGCAGAGCTTGGGGATATTTTCGTTAACGATGCCTTTGGTACAGCCCATAGAGCCCATGCTTCCACCTACGGTATAGCTTCATTTTTACCGGCTGTATCAGGATTTTTAATGGAAAGGGAGGTTGCCTTTTTAGGAGAGGCCATAAGCAACCCCAAGCATCCTTTTTTGGCCATAATGGGCGGCGCAAAGGTGGAGGATAAAATTCATGTGGTAGAAAATCTCTTTGGCAAGGTAAACTCTCTAATTATAGGGGGCAGAATGGCCTTCCCCTTTCAAAAGGCTTTAGGCCACGAAATAGGAATATCCAACATTGAGGACAAAGAGGTGGAGATCGCAAGTGACTTAATGAACAAACTGAAGAGCGAAAACGTTAAGCTTCTTTTGCCAATAGATAATGTATGTGCAAGGGATTTTGAAAATGATTCATATAAACAAGTCTCGGACATGGGGCACCTTTGTACCGACTTAATGATAATGGATATAGGGCCGAAAACCATCCAACTTTTCACAGAAGAAATTTTAAAAGCTAAAACTATTTTTTGGAACGGTCCCATGGGGGTTTTTGAAATGCCAAACTTTGCTGTGGGCACCCTTCAGATCGCAAGGGCTCTTATTCAATCGAAGGCTATAACCATAGTAGGCGGCGGCGACTCCATAGCAGCTGTAGAAAAATTTGGCTTGGCAGATAAGATGACCCATATATCCACAGGCGGCGGCGCCTCTTTGGAATTTTTAGAGGGCAAGCCTTTACCCGGATTGTCTGCTATTTTAGATAAGTAAATCAGGAGATTTAAAATGAGAAAGAAATTCATAGCAGGAAACTGGAAGATGTACAAAACCTTTGAAGAGACCCTTTCATTTTCCGAAGAATTTAAAAAATCAGAGCTGCCGGAGGATGTGAAAGTAGGTCTTATGGTTCCATACCCCTATTTGGATTACATGGTTAAAGCGTTTAAGGATACAAAGGTTTTAATAGGTGCACAGAATATTCATTTTGAATCAGAAGGTGCTTTTACAGGGGAGGTATCCTGTAAAATGCTGAAGTCTTTAGGTGTTACACATGCTATTATAGGCCACAGCGAAAGGAGACAGTACTTCTGTGAAACAGACGATTCTGTTAACCTGAAGCTGAAGGCAGCTTTTAAAGACGGCATCTTCCCCATATTTTGCGTAGGTGAAAATCTTACTCAGAGAGAAGAAAATGATGCTTTTCCTGTAGTGGAAAAGCAAATAAGGAAAGGCCTTTATGAAATACCGGAGGAATATGGAAGAAATCTAACCATAGCTTATGAGCCTGTGTGGGCTATTGGCACAGGTGTTAACGCCACTAAAGAAGAGGCAAATGAAATGTGCAGTTTTATAAGAAATCTTCTGGCAGATATTTATGGTAAAGAGACTGCAGATGAGATTATCATCCAGTATGGAGGAAGCGTAAAGCCTGAAAACAGCAAAGAACTGCTTTCCATGGAGGATATAGACGGAGCTTTAGTAGGAGGAGCAAGCCTCAAAGCAGATACTTTTCTTTCAATAATTAATTATAAAAAGCTTTAGGAAGGAGTTCACCATGCCATTTATTGAAGAGGTTAAAGCAAGAGAAGTCCTTGACTCGAGAGGAAACCCTACAGTTGAAGTAGACATATACCTTGAAAGCGGAGTTATGGGCAGAGCCATTGTGCCATCAGGAGCATCAACAGGAAGCTATGAGGCATTGGAGCTTCGGGATTCCCATGAGAAAAGATATAAGGGAAAAGGTGTCCTTAAGGTTGTAAGCAACGTAAACAATGTTATAGGGCCGTATATAAGAGGGTACAACGTCCTTGATCAACCGGGACTTGACCGGCTGCTCATAGATTTGGACGGGACAAAAAACAAGGGCAAGCTTGGAGCAAACGGTATTTTAGGTGTTTCGGTGGCAGCTGCAAAGGCCGCGGCGGAACATCTTGATCTCCCGTTTTTTCAATATCTGGGAGGCGTAAATGCCAAGGTGCTTCCTGTGCCAATGATGAACATACTTAACGGAGGTTCCCATGCAGACAGCAATGTGGACCTTCAGGAATTTATGATAATGCCTGTAGGAGCTGAAAGCTTTAAGGAAGCTGTCAGAATGGGAGCTGAAGTTTTCCATGAACTTAAAGGCGTTTTGAAGAAAAAAGGGCTGGCAACATCAGTAGGTGATGAAGGCGGATTTGCTCCAAACCTTAAGAGCAATGAGGAGGCCTTAGGCGTAATAATGGAAGCCATTAAGCTTTCAGGTTATAAGCCCTTAGAGGATATAGCTCTTGCTCTTGATGCCGCAGCTTCAGAATTTTATGATGACAAGAAAAAGCTTTATGTTTTGAAAGGTGAAGGGGTAACTAAAACCTCCAAGGAGCTTATAGACCTTTATGAAGAGTGGGTTAATAAATATCCCGTAATATCTATTGAAGACGGGCTTTCTGAGGACGACTGGGAAGGCTTTAAGGAGATGACAGAAAGGCTGGGAGACAAAATTCAAATCGTAGGGGATGACCTTTTTGTAACCAATACTGAAAGGCTTAAAAAAGGAATAGAAGAAAAGTCGGCAAATTCCATCCTTATAAAAATTAATCAGATAGGAACTTTGACTGAAACTCTTGATGCTGTTCAGATGGCCAAAAGAGGAGGCTTCACCACAGTCATATCTCATAGAAGCGGGGAGACAGAAGATGTGACTATAGCTGATCTTTCTGTGGCCACAAACGCAGGTCAGATAAAAACAGGAAGCCTCTCAAGGACAGACAGAGTTGCAAAGTACAATCAACTCATTAGAATTGAGGAGATTTTAGGGGATTCAGGAGAGTATGGTGCTAAAGGCTTTGTATATGGGCTTAAGGGCTTAAAATAGCAGTTTCATATTGCTTTTAAAAATATATCGTGATAACATTATCAAGTTAATTATGAATTAAAAGGAGTATTTCAAATGAAAGTTGCACTAATGGTACTTTTGGCTCTGGCAAGCCTGGTGTTGATTGCAAGCATTTTGCTTCAGTCGGGAAGCAGCGCAGGGTTATCGGGCGCAATCGGCGGAGGAGCAGAACAGCTTTTCGGAAAGAAGAGATCAAGAGGCTATGAGGCAGTCCTTGAAAGGACCGCAAAAATAGCTGCCGTTTGTTTTATAGTTATTTCCCTTGCACTTGTAGCCATTGAATAAGAAAAGGAAGAAAAGGTTGCTATCTTAACTTTTTAGATTAGGAAATAATTAAAAAGGTGACTAAGGCACCTTTTTGGTATGTTTAGTAATACATTTAGCTTTAGTAATCAGGAGGAACGTAACACATGGACATTTTATTACCGGTTCTTGCCCCTTTAAGCGCTGCCATTGCGTTATTTTTTGCATTTGGCCTTGCTTCCTGGATTAACAGGGTTGAAGAGGGCACAGACAGAATGAAGGAAATTTCATCTTTCATAAGAGAAGGAGCCATGGCTTTTCTAAAGAGAGAATATAAAAGCATGGTTGTTGTAATCATAGTTTTATTTTTACTGATAGGCCTTGCTATTGACTGGCTTACTGCAGTTCTCTATGTCTTTGGGGCACTGCTTTCAGTTTTGGCAGGATTCTTCGGCATGAGAGTAGCGACAAAGGGCAATGTAAGAACTGCTCACGCAGCTATGGAATCAGGTATGACAGGAGCTTTGAAGGTGGCCTTTCGTTCAGGCGCAGTTATGGGTCTTTGCGTTGTAGGATTGGGGCTTCTTGGAATAGGAACTGTTTTTGTAGTAATGGGAATAAACAGCGCTTCAGTAATAACAGGCTTTGGCCTTGGAGCTTCTTCCATGGCACTATTTGGCCGTGTAGGCGGAGGTATTTACACAAAAGCTGCTGATGTGGGAGCAGATCTCGTAGGCAAGGTGGAAGCAGGAATCCCTGAGGATGATCCAAGAAACCCAGCAGTTATTGCTGACAACGTGGGAGACAACGTAGGTGACGTTGCAGGCATGGGCTCCGACTTATTTGAGTCCTATGTTGGATCCTTAATATCTGCTATATCACTTGCTGCAGTTGCCGCAGTTAATTCAGCAGGTGCCTTTACAGCATCAAGCGCAGCTCTGTTTCCCATACTTCTTGTAGCTATAGGAATCATAGCTTCCATAATAGGTATCATGATGGTTGGAGGCAAAGAAAATAAAAATCCGGCAGCTGCCTTAAACAGAGGAACTTATGTATCAGGAGTTATTGTAGTTATATTATCTCTTGTTCTCTCACAGGCTATTCTTGGAAGCTTCAATTTTGCTTATGCCATTATTGCAGGACTTATTGTAGGAATAGCCATAGGAAAGATAACTGAAATATATACCTCGGACGAATTTAAGCATGTAAAGAAAATTGCGGAACAGTCACAGACAGGCGCTGCTACTACCATAATCTCAGGATTTGGAGTAGGCATGCTGTCAACAGTGTGGCCCATTATGTTTATCTGTGCAGGCATTTTTGTAAGTTACTGGTTTGCAGGACTTTATGGAATCGCTCTTGCTGCAGTAGGAATGCTTTCAACAACTGGTATGGTTGTAGCAGTAGATGCATACGGCCCTGTTTCAGATAATGCAGGCGGTATCGCAGAGATGGCTGAACTTCCACACGAAGTAAGAACTATAACTGACAAGCTTGATTCAGTTGGAAACACAACTGCAGCTATTGGAAAAGGCTTTGCAATAGGAAGTGCTGCTTTGACAGCTCTTGCACTTTTTGCAGCTTATGCCACAGTTACAAACCTACAGACCATAAGCCTTTTAGAGCCTATAGTAATAATCGGTCTCTTCATCGGGGCAATGCTGCCCTTCCTGTTCTCAGCTCTCACCATGAACTCTGTAGGAAAGGCCGCAACTCAGATGATTGAAGAAGTAAGGCGTCAGTTTAGAGAAGACCCGGGCATTATGAAGGGGACTTCAAAGCCCGATTATGCAAACTGCGTTGATATATCCACTAAAGCTGCTTTGAGGGAAATGCTGGCACCGGGACTTATGGCAATTATTACACCTCTTGCAGTAGGCATAATTTTAGGCCCCGAAGCTTTGGGCGGAATGTTGGCAGGAGCTCTTGCATCGGGTGTGTTGGTTGCAATTATGATGGCCAATGCAGGCGGAGCTTGGGACAATGCAAAGAAGTATATTGAAAGCGGTCACTTTGGAGGTAAAGGCTCAGAAGCCCATAAGGCAGGAGTGGTAGGAGACACGGTGGGGGATCCCTTTAAGGATACATCGGGTCCTTCCATAAATATTCTCATTAAGCTTATGACCATAGTTGCAGTTGTTTTTGCACCTATATTCATTGCGGTAGGCGGGCTGATTTAAGAAAGAAAAAGCAGAAAAGGGCAGGGTTGTGACCTGCCCTTTTTTTAATCCATGACCATGTCCTTCCCTGATTTTATACCGGAAAGGCCATAGAAAAAGGCGCAGATAACAAGACCGTATAAGGGTAAGGTAAAGGAAGAAAACAAGTTGTAGGCAAAGCCCATAATGGTTGGGCCCAATGAGGTTATAAGGTAACCAAAAAGAGATGTGGCTCCTGCCACCATACCTGCTTGAGAAGAATTCTTTGATCTTAAAGTGAGAATGCATAAGTACAAGGTATAGCTGGCGGCCATGGAAAAGCCCATGAAAAGTGAGCACAGGAAAAATCCGAAAAGGGATCGGGAATAGATCATCAGCAAAGTGGCTATAAGGAAAGTGAAGGCCACAAAAACACAGGGCAGCTGCTGTTTTTTAAATTTATAAACTACGGCGCCTGATAAAAGAGCTGAAGGTATTCCGGAAAGCTGCACCACGCTGGCCATAAGGCCGGCAGTTTCCCCTGAAAATCCTGCTTCCTGCATGATGGCAGGCATATATGACAACGTACAGAAATAAATAATGGACTGGCTGGCCATAAGTACAGTTATCCATCTGACCAAGGGGATTCTTATTAATCCCATGGCATCCTTGAAGGTGGCGGTGGTCACTTCGTAGTTGATATTCGAGTCCCTTTTTATCTGATAAACCCAGAGAAGAAGAGTAAATACTATTAACGGAAACCATAAGGATAAAGATACCTGCCAGCTGTTGAAGGCGTCTGATAGGGGAACTGCCACCGCTGAGGAAAGAGCAGAAAAAAGGTACATAACAGTGGTATAAAGCCCTGTCATAATGCCAATTTTTAAAGGAAAATGTTCCTTTATAATAACGGAAGACAGTATGTTGGTGAAGGCCATTCCCAGGCCCACTAAAAAGGTGCCTGTAAAAAGCCCGAAAAACCCCATGAAGGATCGGATGGGAAGTGAAAGACCGTAAATTGCAAGGCCCAGTATGATTGAAAAGGACAATCCTTTTCTGTTTATAAGAGTGCTTACAGGTATGGAGCTTACTCCTAAAGCTATAACAGGGATAGTCATAATCAGCCCTATAACGCCGTAGTTGATTTGAAGAGATTCTTTTATTTCAGGAAACAAGGGACCTAAGGATACAGTAGGTGCCCTGCTGATTGCCCCTATAAACATGAGACCTGCCACAATTAGAGCTTTTTGCTTTCTTTGGCTCATAATCAGGTGTTCCTCCAGTAAGCAGGCGTAAATAAGATGAAGACTGTGAATATTTCAAGCCTGCCCATAAGCATTACAAAGGAAAGGTATAGTCTTAAAGGCTGATTGAAGACGCCGTAAGAGCCTGAAGGACCGTAAGGTCCAAGACCAAGGCCTGTATTACTTAAAGCGCCTGCAGTAATACCTAAAGTAGTTTCTAAATCAAGGTTTTGTAAAGATAAAACTAGGACAGAACCTATAAAAAAGGCGAAGTAAAGCATCATAAAGCTGGCTATTCTTGAAACTATATCGGCAGACATAGCTTTGCCTCCTACCTTTACACCTGTCACTCCTTGAGGGTGAAGTCTTTTAAAGAACATTCTTGATACGATCTTAAAGGATGTTATAAGGCGGATTACCTTTAACCCACCTGAAGTGGAAGAGCCGCAGCCTCCCACAAGCATCAGGAGAAATAAAAGCGTGATGCAAAGCCCGGGCCATAAAGAAAAGTCAGTAATACCGTAGCCTGCTGTGGTGGCACAGGAGATCACCTGGAACAGACCGTGTCTTAAGGCATGAAGGAAGGAATCATAGCCTCCTTTAAAAAAGAGGGAAAGGGATACTAAAAGAGCGCTTATAATAATTATTGCCAGGAAAGCCTTAAACTCTGTATTCCTGATAATTTCTCTAAACTTGCCCTTGATAGCCAGAAAGTACATAAGAAAGCTGACAGAGCCCAGTAAGCAGAAGATGCCTATAACACCTTCTATAAAGGGGCTGTCATAATAGGAAAGGCCGTCCTTATGTGTGAAGACTCCGCCTGTGCTGATACTGCCAAAAGTATTTATAATGGAGTCGATGAAATCCATTTGTGAAAACCCGAAAAGCAGGAAGAATTCCAAAAGTGTAAAAACTCCGTAGGTGAAATATAGAATTTTTGTGGAGGATGAAATCCTGGGTGCCACTTTGTCCACTACAGGTCCCGGTACCTCAGCCTTCACTATAGTAAGCCCGTTTATTCCCAAAGCCGGCAGCAGAGAGATGGCAAAGACCAGAATCCCCATGCCTCCAAGCCAGCTGGCAGTGGCTTTCCAGAACAGAAGGCTTTTATCAAGAGCCTCAAGGCCTACTACTGTAGCGCCTGTAGTGGTAAAGCCTGACACCGATTCGAAAAATCCATCTATGAGATGGACCCTTCCCCAGGAGAGCCAATAGGGCAGCGTACCGAAAAGCGAGGCGAAAAGCCAGGACAAAGCCACCGCCATATACCCGTCCCTGTGAGACAAGGTGCCCTTAGCATCCCTAAAGTTTATATATAATATTAGGCCTGTAACCAGGGTAATTCCAATGGCTGTTAAAAAGGCTTTTTCAGTAAGGGCAGAATCCCTGGCCATGGCAACAAAATATGAAGGAATCATGGCAATTCCCGTAATGATTATTACCAGGCTCAGTATTCTAAAAATCACTCTAATGTTCAGCATCCCATAA
>JAAZGD010000111.1 GCA_012511395.1 Clostridiales bacterium | reverse complement strand
CAAAAAGCTCCAACCTTCCTGCAATCATCATCAAGGCGGAAAAAAGCTTAAGGAAAGAAGGAAGGGGGGGAAAGTGCATATATCCTGCCCCTGTATTGCTTAAAAAAGCTACGGACAAATTCAATGAGCTTACAAGATTGTAACCGGAAGCTGAGTAAACAAGGCAGCCGAAAAATACGAAAGACATGAACAAAAGACAGAAGCTGGTTACGGAAGTGACCACATCGGAAAGGAGTGTCTTATCTGAGAGGCGTACAGTGCATACTGCGTTGGGATGAAGTCTTGTTATTAACCCTCTCCTTATAAACCTCATTACCACAAGGATTCTAACGGCTTTCATGCCACCGCCCGGTGAGCCTGAAGAGGCACCTATAAGCATAAGGATTAAAAGCAGGAAGGCGGCGAAGGTAGGCCATAAACTATACTCTTCCAAAAAGTATCCTGTGGTTGATGAAAAAGAAGCTGCAAAGAAAAAACTGTGAAGGAAGGCTTCCTTTAACGAATAAAAGCCGCGGCAGTAAAGAACCAGACCTGTAAACACTATAGACAGGAGAATAAGGCTTAAGTAAAACCGTATTTCTTCATCCTGAAAGAAGCTTTTAATCCCTGCCCTCAAGGTTGAAAAGTATAAGGTGTAGTTAAGGGAAGAAAGCACCATAAATAAAGGGATGATAACCTTTGAAAAATTATTCGGAAGAACAAGGAACCCCTCCTGGAAGTTAATGCCTCCTGTGGATACGGTCCCCATGGAGCAGACAAGGCAATTAAACCAGGAAAGTCCCTGAAGCTTAAGGAGCAAAGCTTCAAAAAAGGTAAAAAGCATATATATGGAAATGAAAACATGGCCCTGGTCCTTAATGCTTGTGGCAGTCTTTTCACTTACGGAGCCTGTGGATGAAAGTTGGAGTATATGCTGTCCTCCAATTTTCAATTGAGGTAAAAAGACTGAACCAAAGAGTATGATTGAAAGCCCGCCTGTAAAGCTTAAGAGGGCTCTTAGAAAAACAAGGCTTAAAGGAATATGGGAGGTTAAGGTTGTACCTGTGGTAGTAAATGCAGCCACGCCTTCAAAAAATGAATCTATGAAATTTAAGGAGCCTGACAGCAGGAAAGGAAGTCCTCCCATAAAAGACAGGGAAATCCATAATGCTGTAATGAATAAAAAGCCGTCTCTGATTCTTAAGTGAGGCACACTTTTTGGAGTTGCCGCAAGTAAAAATATTCCTGTAAAAAGTGAGAGAAGGGAAGGAAAAGCCAGGGATAATAGAACATGGGTTTCATGGAAAACTACAGCTGCAGAAAGAGGCAGCACCATGATAATGCCAAAAGCTGTGAAAGCTTTTCCAAGAAGTCTTAGTATACCCTTATTGTTGAACCTCATAGAGCTTCACCTAGCCAAAAATCCCTAAAGGCCCTGAATCCTTCAACAAGGCTTCCAGTGCCGAAAGCTCGGAAAGCAGACAGATTATTAGAACCCTGTCTCCTTCAACTATCTCTGCATTACCGTCAGGTATCAGCACATTGCCGCCTCTGTGAATAGCGGCAATAAGAGCTCCTTCAGGTAAATTCATTTCCTTTAAAGGCGTGTTAAGTATGGCCATATGCCTGCCTGCTAAGATTTCCACTATCTCAGCTTGACCTTGAATCAACTGGCTGGAAAGGACTTTCTTCCCCCCTTGAACGAAACGAAGAATATGACTGGCAGTAATATCCACAGGATTTAAAACCATATCCACTCCCATGCTTTCAATAAGGTTGTAGTAGCTTTCCCTTGAAATTTTTGCGATTACATCTTCAATGTTTCTTTTTTTAGCCATTAAAGCCAAAAGAAGATTTTCCTCATCATAGCCTGTAGTGGTAACAAAGGCATCCATCTCATCAAGGTTTTCCGATTCCAAAAGCGCTATATCAGTGCCGTCTCCATGAAGGATCATAACATCATCAAGGTGTGTGGCAAGGTAATGACATCTTTCCTTTGAAAGCTCAATAATTTTTACGGCAATGCCAAATTCTGAAAGCTGCTTTGCCAGATAGAGTCCCGTTTTACCGCCGCCGATTATCATAACCCTTTGAAGGTCTGTGTACTTTCCTTTAATATGGACTTTTTTATCAAGAGCGAGGATGGGCGCCTTTTCTCCTACCACATAAAGCTCATCATCCTTTTGAATTTTCTGATCGCCGTGGGGGATAATGACCTTCCCGCTTCTTGAGATGGCAAGAACCAGCATATTTTGCAGATGCTTGTTTACCTCTCTCATACTGACACCTATAAGGGAGGGCATTTTTGACACTGCCATTTCAATTACTGCTATTTTACCGCTTGTAAAAATACCGTTGCTCAAAGTATATTTTTCAATTAAGTACTTATAAATTTCCAAAGCTATGGCAAGGTCCGGATTTACAATGGCATCTATGTGGAAGGTTTCCTTTAAAAAGTCAAACTGATTCAGATGCTCAGGGCCTGTAACTCTGGCTATGGCAACAGGGCATCCAAGTTTTTTTGCAATGGAAGCGATTACAAGATTTTTATCATCGGAATTTGTTACGGTGAGGATAAAGTCGTAGGATGATATATCCATCTCTGTAAGAACGGTGACCTCCTTGGCATTGGCTAAAATCGTCATAACATCAACCTGTGATGACAGCTTTGCCAGCACCTCTTCATCATTATCTACAACCGTAACGGAATGGGCTCCTCCCAGCAGGGCCTCCGTAACTTTGGTACCCAGCTTCCCCGCTCCTACAATAGCTATTTTCATATTAAACTCCATAATTAATGAATTGAGATAGGTCATATTATAGCACATTAAGTAAAGGATTTGAAATACTGTCACATATAGGCTAAAATGATTTTTATGGTAGTAAAAAGGATAATTACAGGATTTCTGATGGAAAACGGCTATATAGTTCATGAAAAGAAGGGTGACAGCTGTTACATCATAGATCCGGGACTAAACAGCATTGAGTATAAAGAGTATATAGATTCAAACAGCTTAAAGGTCAAGGGAATCCTTCTCACACATCACCATGATGATCATATGGGAGGGGTTGCAGATCTTAAAGAGGTTTTTTTATGCCCTGTTTTTATTGGGGAACAGGAGGGAAGCTTCTACGGTGTGAAGGCAGATTTTTACATAAGGGATAAAGAGGACCTTAAATTAAACGGGAAAAGCCTGAAAGCCCTTTTAACTAAAGGCCATACGGCAGGCTCCCTGTGTTTTTTTGCTGAAGCCGAAAGGCTTTGCTTTACAGGGGACACTGTTTTTAATGTGGACTTAGGCAGAACAGATCTTAAGGGAGGAAGCTATGAGGATATGAAAAACAGTATAATCAATATAGTTGACAAGTGGGATGACAGCACGGAAATATATCCCGGCCACGGAGATCCCTGCTCCATGGAATTTGTTAGAGGAAATAATTTCGAGTATATACATATATTAAAAGAAGGGAAGAGGAGAGAAGGTATAAATGAGGAAAATCAGGCTGGTGGCTTTAGATCTTGATGGAACGACCTTAAACAGCGAAGGCCATATACCCCTAAATGTCAGGGATACTTTGGAAGAAGCAATTTTTAGGGGAATAAATGTTATAGTAGCTACAGGAAGAGTCTTTTCTGCAATTACAGAGGAAGTGTTAAGTCTAAAAGGCTTAAGATATGTGCTGAGCTCAAACGGAGCCTTGGTCACAGATGTTATAGACAATAAAATGGTATATGAAAATTTCATAGATCCCGATGCGGTTTTGGATATTTCTAAAACATTAAGGCAGTATGATTTCATGTACGAGGTGTTTACAGGAGGCAAAGCCTATGTGGACCGGATTTACTTTGATAATATTATTGCCAATAAAATGAAGATAAGCGAAAGGCATACGAGCTATATCATCAGAACTAGAAATCCTGTTTTAGATGTGCTTTCATTTATGGTGGACAACAAGGACGCCATTGAAAACATCAACATAAATTTTACCGATATGGAAGACAGAATAATGATGAGAAACCTTCTTGGGAAGAAAACCAATATCACCCTGACCAATTCCTTTGACCACAATTTGGAAATAGGAGGATTGACTACAGGGAAGGGAGATGCTGTAGAGAAGGTGGCAGGTATCCTGAAGATTAAAAAAAATGAAATAATGGCCGTAGGAGATAATCCAAATGATAAATCCATGCTCATGGCTTCAGGTCTTCCCGTGGCTGTGGCAAATGCAAAGGATGATGTTAAGGCCATTGCAAAGTACATAACCTCGTCAAACGATGAAGGAGGAGTGGCGGAGGCCATAAGAAAGTTTGCCTTTTAATAATCGAATTTTAATGCCGGGTTTAATTTATCCCGGCTTTTTTTATTGTCTTTTTTTGACAGATAATGAAGGAAGGCCCTGCTGATTAATTATAGTAAAATTTACTAAACAAGATTAGAGTTTGGTTATGTCAAATGAAAAAGCAAAGGGAACCTTTGGAGAAGCACTGGCAGCTGACTTTCTGGAAAAAGAAGGATACACCATCTTAAAGAAAAACTACTTAAAATATGGCGGAGAGCTTGATATTGTGGCCTTTAAAAATGGAGTGGTTGTCTTCATCGAAGTTAAGACCAGGTATTCCTATTTGATGGGAGAACCGGCAGCGGCTGTTGACACCTTTAAGCAATTAAAGATTATAAAAGGAGCAGAAGGTTTTATGTCAGAAAATGAAAAGCTCCACAGCTGTTCCTTCCGGTTTGATGTCATAGAGGTTATGCCAAAAGAATCAAAAAGGATCAATCACATTATCAACGCTTTTGAGGTTGAAGAATGATTGCAAGAGTTAGCACAGCAGCCCTTGAAGGAATAAGTGCCCTTGAGGTCATGGTGGAAACAGGCCTTTTCAACCAGCTGCCCGGTATTCAGATATCGGGCCTTGCCTCAAAGATGGTAAATGAATCAAGGGACAGAATAAGGGCAGCTGTGAAACAGTCCGGCTTCACTTTCCCAAACAAGAGAATAATAGTAAACCTGACACCTGCATCTGTAAAAAAAGAAGGGAGCCATTTTGATCTGCCTATTGCCCTGTCCATTCTATTGGCAGGAGGCTATATAAATCAAAGCGATACAGGCCCTATGGGATTTATAGGAGAGCTTTCATTGGACGGAAGGATTCTTCCTGTGAGAGGAGCCTTGCCTTTGGTTAAATCCATAAGGGACTCAGGTAAAGAAGCTGCCGTGGTCCCCATAGAAAACATGGAAGAGGCTTCCTTAATAAAGGACATAAAAATAAAGGGCGCTTGGGATCTTGTGAGTCTTTTGAAATGGCTGCCTGAAAAAGAAAAAGATTATGAGAAGATAGAAAAGACAGAGAAAGGAACCCTTTGGAATTTCCCCGATTTTAAAGAGGTTAAAGGCCAGGAGGAAGCAAAGAGAGCCATCATAATAGGGGCGGCGGGAGGCCATCATATATTTATGACAGGATATCCCGGCTCTGGGAAAACCATGCTGGCAAAGAGAATACCGGGGATTCTGCCTCCTCTTACATTGGAGGAAGAATTGGAGGTGACTACTATTTACTCCCTTGCGGGAGAGCTTAAGGATTCCCGTTCGCCGGTTACCGTAAGACCTTTTAGATCCCCTCACCACACTGTAACTGTGGCTGCCATGGTAGGTGGTGGGAACATCCCCCAGCCGGGGGAGCTGTCTTTGTCCCATCACGGTGTGCTTTTTCTTGATGAGTTTTCCGAATTCAGAAGAGACGTTATTGAAGTTTTGAGAAAGCCTTTGGAGGAGGGAACTTTTACTGTGGCAAGGAATAAAACCAGAGTTGAATTCCCGGGGAAAATCCTTCTTGTGGCAGCATCCAACCCTTGCCCTTGCGGGTATTATGGAGACAGTCGCCATAAGTGCAAATGTACGGAAAACGAAATCAGAAAATACAGAAGTAGGCTCAGCGGGCCCATACTTGACAGAATAGATATTCAGCTGGAAAT
>JAAZGD010000110.1 GCA_012511395.1 Clostridiales bacterium | reverse complement strand
GTGGCAAGAGCCGTATTAAATGATTTCCATTTTAAAAAGAATTAATCACACCTCACATAATTGTAAAACAAAGGCTCCCGTGTTAGTATTTAACTGCCACGGGATTTTTAGTAGATGGAGAAAAAATGAAGAAAATTCTGGTCATAGAAGATGAGCCGAATATATTGGAGCTGATCCTGTATAATTTATCCTCCAACGGCTATAAGGGAATCGGTGCGACTGACGGTACTTCAGGCCTTAAGCTTATTGAGCATGAAAGACCGGATTTAATCCTTCTGGATATTATGGTGCCCTTTAAGGATGGCTTTGAGATACTTAAAGAATTACGGGAAAAAGGAAACAACACTCCCGTCATCATGCTGACTGCAAAAGCCGATGAAAGAGACAGGGTAAAGGGGCTTGATTGGGGTGCAGACGACTATATAACAAAGCCCTTTGGAGTAAGGGAACTTCTTGCAAGGATAAAGGCCGTTTTAAGAAGGTATGAGGACAATTCACCAAAGGACTTCATCCATGATGAGGAGAAAGAAAGCCCGGAAATGGTCATAGACAGCCTTAGAATAGATGGATCCAATTTCAATGCAACAGTTCATGGAAAGGAATTGCCCTTAACCGTAAAGGAGTTTGAGCTTCTGCATTATCTAGTTATAAACAGAGGTAAAACCCTTTCAAGAAATCAGCTTTTAGACAAGGTCTGGGGCATTGAGTATATGGGAGAAACAAGAACTGTAGACGTTCATATAAGACACTTAAGAAAGAAGCTGAGCGATGCCTCTATAGATAAAGATATGGGAGAGTATATTGAAACTTTAAGAGGAAGAGGTTACAGATTCAGATGAAAATTAAAATTGGAATTTCCTTTCTGACAGTTTTCATATACAACATACTTTTAGCTTTGTTTTCATTCCTGTGGTTTGAAGTTGATTTAAAGTACTATTTAATTCTCCTTGTTTTAGGAAGTCTCATAATCTTTCTCGTAACTTATTATAAAGTGATAAAGCCTACTCTTTCCATGATAGACAGATGGGAACAAACAGAAAACATGAGAAAGGAATTTGTGGCAAATGTTACCCACGAATTCAAAACACCTCTCACTTCCATATCAGGCTTTGTTGAGACTCTCCAGGAAGGCGCAGATGAAGACAGAGAGGTGAGAAAAAAGTTTCTGGACATAATAGCCATCGAAACCTCAAGGCTTTCAAGACTTATTGAAGATGTATTTATCTTGTCCGATATAGAATCAAAGAAAACCCAAGAGGCATTGGAAAGCTTCGATGTAGGCACAGCTTTACGAAAGATTGTCATGTCCATAAACCCCGTTGCCCAGGCAAAAGGCATAGAAATACTTTTGGAAGTAAAAGGTAATCCCGTTATTAAAGGTAATCAGGACAGGTTCAGTCAAATGATGATGAACCTTATAGAAAACGCTGTTAAGTACTCCAAGGAAGGAAAAAGTATTTCGGTATCAGCTGAAGAAAACCAGGAGAATATTGTTGTATCTGTTAAAGACGAAGGAATAGGCATTGAGGAAAAGGAGATTCCAAGACTTTTTGAAAGGTTTTACAGAGTTGATAAATCAAGATCAAAGGATATGGGGGGCACCGGCTTAGGCCTTTCTATAGTGAAGCACATTGCATCGTTGTTTGATGCTCAAATCAAGGTAACAAGCGAGCCGGGAAGAGGTACCACCTTTACAGTAGCATTTCCAAAGTAAAGTATCCTATGTAAATATTTGTTGGTTTTTATGAGTTGCCCATAATCAGGCAACTCTTTTATTATGAAAATATGAAGAATAATTTACAGATTATAGAGGACATCAGAAAGACTCTAATAAGGGAAAACAGGGAGCTGAAGGATGAAGAGGCCCTGAAACTGATAGAGGATTATATAGTCGACATCCACATTAAAAGCAGTATGCCTTATAAGAAAAGGGCTTCATTTATTAAGCTGGTGTTTTATACGCTGAGAAGAGATTTAGGGATTCTGGAAGAATTCAGGGAAGATGACTCAGTGTCGGAAATAATGGTAAACGGAAAAGAGAATATCTTCATTGAAAAAGAGGGGCTTATTAAAAAGACAGATTACTGCTTTGAATCTACAGAAGCCTTGGAGGAGGTAATCATAAGGCTTGTTGCAGGAGTTCACAGAGAGATAAATGAGCTTTCTCCAATTGTAGACGCAAGGCTGAAAGACGGTTCAAGAGTTAATGCAGTCTATAAAAATG
>JAAZGD010000001.1 GCA_012511395.1 Clostridiales bacterium | reverse complement strand
GCTCTATACCTTGTAACCTCTCATACTGAAATGGTATAATTTCTCTTGTAATTACAAAAAAAACTAAAGGGGATGAAAAATGGCCTTTTCATTATTTAAAAAGCGGGAAACAGCAGATATCATTTTCGCTAACGGTAAAATATATACACTGGATAATGAAGAACCTGTTACAAGCGGTGTTTGCATAAAAGATGATAAAGTTCTGGCTGTAGGTGACAGCCAGGTGCTTTTGGAAGAGTTTTTATCAGATGACACCCTAACCATTGACCTTGAAGGAAAGGTTCTTACACCGGGGATGATCAAAGCCCCTTCAAATATGGTAATGGATGTTTTTAAAAGCTCCATGGCCTTTCTACAGGATAAAAATGAAGTGGATGAAATACTTGCAGAAATTAAGAAACATTTGGAGGACAAGGAGGGCTTTTTAGGGTATGGCCTTAAGGCATCCCTTCTTAAAATCACAGAACCTGAAAAATTTCGGGAAATCCTGGACGGGATTTCTCCGGATAAACCTATACTTTTAATAACAGAAGGCGGTTTCCAGGTTCTTTTAAATACCATAAGCTTGGAAACTGCAAAAGCTCAGGCTGAAGAAGAGGGTGTATTACAAATAACACTCCCTTATGTAATAAATGTATTAGGGCTTGTGGATTACGATAAAGTCCTGGAAGAAGTATTAAAAGCTTCCAAAGAATATTGTAAAAGAGGTTATACCTCTGTTTTAAACTTAAACACCCCTGACTATTTTTCCGGCCTCTTCAACGAACTTTTAGTAACTCTTTATCAGGAGGGTTTTATTAAGCAAAGGTTTTACGGTTCACTGCTTGTAGATAAGGACGTGAATAATAAAAGTCTTTTGAACAAGCTTTTACACAATAAGACTCTTACAAACGAAATGGAGGGCCTTGTAAACTTCACAACACTGCATTTAAGAGAAAATGTTTCAGAGGAAGAGGACTACAGACTTTCCAAAGAAAGGTTGGAAGACATGATACTGTCAACTTCTGAAAGGGGCTTTAATATTTTCGTGGAGGCAGACACCGATGAATTTTTGGAAGAAACAATAACCTCCATGGATAAAGCCTTGTCCAAAGGCTTCAGGAAGAGCAGATTTACTATAATGACTGACTTAAAACTGACAGCTGATTTAGAGGAGGAGCTCTCATCTCTTCATGAGATTGTAATAATGCCGAGGGAAGATATTAAAGCATATAAGACCATGGAGGAATTTCTTCATAAGAAAATAAGGGAGCCTTACTTATTAATATCAGATGAACCGTTAATAGTAGAAGAGGGAGCTAAAGCCGATTTTACAATTTTTGATAAGGAGCCTAATCTTGATAATCCAAAAGTCATAATGACCATGTTAAATGGTGACATTGTTTATGAAAAAGACGATGATCAGGAGGACTGGTTTTTAGAATTTCAAGAGCTGCACCATATGATGGAGGAAGAGTAAATGGATAATACTTTGATGCGATCCTGCTATGCGGAAATAAACTTAAAAAATCTTTCCCACAATATAGATCAGATTAAAAAGAGGGTGAAACAAGGAACAACAATAGTAGGGATAATCAAGGCAGACGGATATGGCCACGGATCTTATGAAGTTGCAAAAACTCTTATAGAAAAAGGTATTACTTCCTTTGGGGTAGCCACCCTTAAAGAAGGGGTGACCTTAAGGGAAAAAGGAATTAAGGAAGAAATAATTATTCTGGGAATCACAGATTCAGATTTTTTGGATGTAATCTGTAAATACAATTTAACCCCCGTAATAAGGGATTATGAAAATGCAAAAGCCCTAAGCCTAATAACTGAAAAGGAGAGGGAAATCTTTTTACCCATAGACACAGGCATGGGAAGAATAGGATACCCTGTAACCTTGGATATGGAAAAGGCTTTGTCTGAGTTTGAAAAAATATCAAAGCTTTCAAACATAAAAATTAAAGGACTTTTCTCCCATATGGCTACTGCCGACGAGGAGGACAAAGCATACTCCATAAAACAAAAGGATGCATTTATTAAATTCAATGACCTTCTGGTGAAAAGGGGAATAGATTTACCTGTAAAGACCATGGCAAACAGCGCTTCTGTTATGGAGATACCTGAAGTATATTACGACATGGTAAGACCCGGCATTATGTTATACGGCCAGATGCCTTCCCAACAGATGAAAAAAGAAGGCTGGGACTTAAAACCCGTCATGTCAGTCTAGGCAAAAATCATATACCTAAAGGATGTGGGTGAAGGATTTTATGTTAGCTATGGCAGAACTTTCGTAACAGAAAGAAAGAGTAAAATTGCCACCCTCTCTTTAGGCTATGCAGATGGGTTGCCAAGGAACTACTCAAATATTGGAAAAGTCATAATTAACGGAGTTTATGCTCCCATAGTAGGAAACATTTGCATGGATCAATGCATGATAGATGTAACAGATGTATCAAATGTTAAGCTGGGTGACACTGCTGTTATCATGGGGGAAGAAGCAGGTTTAAAGATAGAAGCTAATGATATAGGAAAAGCTACAGGCACCATTAACTATGAGGTGGTCTGCCGCTTTGGGCAGAGATTGGAGAGAGTGTATATAAAATGAGCAAAAGACAAAAGGGCTTTATGTTTATTTTGATAGCCAGCCTTTTAAACGGTCTTATTCCCTCTGTAACACAGAGAGCATTTTTAACCGGTCTTTCAGCTGGGACCGTTCTTACTTCAAGATATTTTCTCGCCTCCGTTCTCATATGGGCATTCATATTTATAGCAAAAAAGAATTACATAACAGACAAAAATACAAGGGCCTACATGATTATGCTGGGTGTTATTTTATTTACAAGCACAACTGTGCTTAACGAAAGCTACAAATATTTGCCCGGAGCAATTATAGTCATAATAGAATTCACATATGTGGTTATAGTAATATTTGTTGAAATCCTAATTGGAAGAGTAGGAATAGAAAAAAGAAGGGTCATAGCTATGACCTTAGCCATCTTTGGACTCTTGCTTGTAGTATGGCCCAAGGAGGGAGTTGAAAATTTATCCACCCTTGGAATACTCTTTGCTCTTATGGGAGCATTCTTTTACGC
>JAAZGD010000109.1 GCA_012511395.1 Clostridiales bacterium | reverse complement strand
TGTGCCTCCCGAAGCCAAGAATAAGTTTTCCAGAATCTATAAAGGAAAGGGAAAGCTTTTGATGCCCGGCTTTGTAAACAATCATGCCCATTCACCTATGACTCTTATGAGAGGCTATGGGGAGAACATGGTTTTATCAGACTGGCTTAATAAAAGGATTTTTCCTTTTGAAGCAAAACTTAAAGGGGAGGATGTATATTGGGGAACTCTTCTTGCCATATGTGAATCCTTAAGGTTTGGCATTACCTCCACAACTGACATGTACTACTTTTCAGAGGATATGGCAAAAGCCATCCTTGAAACGGGAGTTAAAAATAATCTTTCAAGAAGTATAGTGAACTTTCAAGGGGAAAAACTCTTTGATCTTGAAGGTGCAAAAGAGATGAGGTACATGTTTGAAAACTATCATATGAAAGGCGACGGAAGACTGAGGATCGACATGAGCCTTCACGGTGAGTATACATCGGATGAAAATACTGTGAGAGAGCTTTCTGAGTACACGACAGCCATAGGCGCCACCATGCATGTACATGTTTCGGAAACTTTAAAAGAGCATGAGGAGTGCAAGAAAAAGTATGGGAAAACCCCAACTGCCTATCTTTCGGATCTGGGTCTCTTTGACACTTGTACAACAGCAGCCCACTGTGTTCATGTGGAAGATAAGGATATGGAAATACTGAAAGAAAAGAAGGTTACAGTAGCATCTAATCCCATAAGCAATCTTAAGCTGGCAAGCGGTGTGACCAATGTACCTGAGCTTCTTAAAAGAGGAATTAATGTAACCATAGGTACAGACAGCGTGGCAAGCAACAACAGTCTGAACTTCCTTGAGGAAATGAAGGTATTCAGCCTTGTATCGAAGATGGCATTTAAAGATCCTACCTGTGTGACTCCCAAGGAAACTGTTATGGCTGCTACTATAAACGGAGCAAGGGCTCAAGGAAGATATGATACGGGGGTTATTAAGGAAGGTATGAGGGCGGACTTAATAGTTTTGGACATCGACAAGCCCAACATGTATCCTGCCCACAGTCTTCTTAGCAATATTGTCTATGCAAACTCGGGAGCTGATGTACTTCTCACCATGGTGGAGGGCAAGGTTCTTTATGAGGAGGGGACATACTTTACCCTGGATGTAAAAAAGGTCATAGCAGAGGCGGAAAAAGCTAAAACAAGAATACTGTCCCTTATTTAGAAAGGCATATATGAGCAAGAGAACTTTTTTCCAAGGCGCTGTAGTGCTTGCTGCAGCCGGCATAGTAATAAAGATTCTGGGAGCGATTTTCAGAATACCTTTAGCCAACATGATAGGCTCTCAAGGCATGGCATACTATCAGGCGGCCTATCCTGTATACGTGTTTTTTATGATGCTGGCAACAGCAGGAATTCCTGTGGCAATTTCTAGGATGGTATCCGAAAGGCTGGCGGAAAACAAGATCCTTCATGCTCACAAGGTATATAAAGTATCTATAATTTTGCTTCTCATTATTGGTGTTACATCCTCTTCAATCTGTTTCTTTGGAGCTTCCCATATAGTCAGGTGGATAAATATCCCGGGAGCCTATTATGCCATGAGGGCAATTGCTCCGG
>JAAZGD010000016.1 GCA_012511395.1 Clostridiales bacterium | reverse complement strand
TCTTTATTTGTAATGTTTGTGTGAATACTCTGTAAAGAAGTATAAGAAGTGAAAGCCCTGCGATTATAAGAATTGCCTCCATTTTCAGGTAGCTGAAAAAATCTGTTAAACTGTTGTCACCTGAATACCAAAAATAGCCTTGCATAGGTCTTTCATAAGGCACCATTCTCATCAGCATAATTACAATGGCTCCAAAAGCCATTATGGGCAACAACTGAAACCAATGCATTCCTTCTGTAAGATCAGGCGCAGAACTCATTTTTAGAATAACCCTAGGGTCCTTTTCCTCCTTTGCAGAGGTTCTTGGTTTTCTGTCTTTCTTGCTATCTTTTCCCATTTCCTATCTCCCGATAATCACTATAACGGCGCACTGAAAGTGCCTGATGTCATCGCTTGTTCATAATCCAAAATACTTAAATTATATGCAAGAAGGCTTTCTACATATGCAAGCTGTGCAGTATATGATGCAATCTGTGCTAGTTGTACTTCTGTTATGGAAATGATTCCTGCATCATACTGTAACTTAGCTAGTCTGTAAGCCTCCGTTCCGTTATTCTTTGCCAAAGCGGATGCTTCCAATGCGCCTTTCTTTTGCAGCATATCAAGGTACTTTGCCCTTATATCCATCTCTACTTGCAATGGAGCCAGCTTTGCATCATTTTCTGCAGAAAAAACATTGCTTTCAGCAGCAATATATGAAGAAGCACCTTTACCTATTCTACTTTACACTTGTGTAAAATTTAATGTAGCAGATGTCTTATAGAACTCGGCAAATGCAATCTCATTCCTATTTTCCAAAGCCCTTTTTATAGCTTCTGACAAAGTTACATCACTTTTCTTTGCCTCTTCCAATGAATCAGTAAGGATTACCGATTGCATAAGAGGGAAACCATAAGAAATATTGAAGTTCATACATGCCACAATGTAGCCTGTTTCTGCTTTCTCATAATCGCTTTTTGCTTGTGCAAATCCTGTTTCAGCTTTCAAGACATCAAGCTTTGATGCCACGCCTAATGCGTATTTCTTCTTTGCAACATCATAAAGCTGTTTCTGTATTTCCATATTATCTTTACTTATCCTTACGCCCTCTTTTTGGCCTGCAAGTTGGAAATAATCCTGTATCACAGCTCTTCTAATTAAGTTAACCTCTGCTTCGTAGTTTTTGTCAGTCTGAGATTCTGCAAAGTTAGTAGCTTCCTCTACCATTTTCATCTGTGTCTTCGAAGGGGAATCTGCGCTCCAAAGAAACGCTTCAAGGGCTATTTTCTCTGCACCAACTGCAGTAGAAAGAGCTGTTTTGGCATCTTTAATCTGGTTCATTAGGTTGTCTAGGTTTCCTTGACTTTCATAATAGCCTTTAGTTTTCCCCTTGTTTGCCCTTAAGTTGTTTTCAGCCTTTTTAATAGCAGTCCCTGAGGTCATGGCAATATCCATAAGATTGCTTAAAGATATTTCAATCTCATTTCCTGTAAATATTAGAGAGGAAACCCCCGGATCTTCTGCTTCTACTGTATTAAAAGGATTCTCTACTCTTGCTAGTTCAATATTTTCTATAAAAGAAAATGCCCTATATACTACCTCTGCCGCAAATCCCTTGGAGGCATAAACAGGTAGATCTGAAATATCTTCCCCCGTTAAAATACCCAATTTCACCGCTTGCTGTAAGTAATTTTCAGGCCATGGTTCCTGAAAGTCGTCATCAGTATGTCCTGCCGCTCTAAGAACAAAGGTTATAAGTTCTGCAGATGTTACATTTCTTCCCGGTGAGAAACTTTTCCATCCTGTGCCTTTGGTGATGCCATGAAGAACTGCATAGTTGATATATGAAGATGACCAAGTGTAGCCCGATAGGTCATCAAACAAGCTTTCTGTAACAGTTTCACTCCCATAAAAATTCAAATCTTTGGGATTAACAGCCCTTATAATAATGGCACATGCTTCTGCTCTAGTAAGGTTTTTTTCAGGATGGTATAACTCATCTTCACTGCCTGTAACGATACCTTTTTCCGACAGGAAGATAATTGCCTTCTCTCCTTCAACCCCCTTAATATCCCCAAGGTCCGCCCCAAAGGAGACAATGCTTTGAGATACTATTAAAGATACAGCAGCCAGAACTGAAACGAGCTTTTTCATATATAAATATCCTTTCATAAAAGACACAAAATTCATTCAAGATAAATCACAATTAGAGGGTTGATTAACATTAAAAGTTCCCATTTAATGTACCCTTCTCAACATTTAATATTCTATGCTAAAACCCTTAATTTGTCCACAGATAAAGGCTGTCGGGGGAGCCCTGTAAACAAAAACCGGGCAGAATATCTGCCCGGAAAAACATCATGGTTTTATTTCCTAAGTCGCTTCTTTTATCTTACTTGAAGATAATTACATCAGCGATTGAGTCTGCATCAGCAGTCCCGAAATCTGTGTCGTATGCAGCGATAATCTCTGCATCCTTCTTGATATCAGAAAGTTTTGCAACAGTATACTTCTTTGTTGCTGTATTGTACTTGTACACTACTGCATCTTCAGATGCTTCGAATTTCTCGGCAGTCAGTGTTATAACAGTGCCGTCTTTGCTTACTGCAGTAACTAGATTAGTAGCTGTTACACCAACTGAGACAAGAGCGGCTACTGTGGTGTATGTATCTACCTTTCCTGAAGCATCAGGTGAGAAGATAAACAAGGCAGCAACTCTGTCTTTGTTAACATTAGTAACAGTCTTACCGAAATCTTTCACTGTTGTAAGGTCTATTGCTTTTCCGTCAACAAAACCAACAAGCTTAAGAACACTGTCCTTCATCTCAGTAACCTGGTTAACAACTCCGTAGAAATCGTCACCGGTTCCGGCATCAAGAGCATCAGCATCAACTAACAGAGCAACTATTTTGCCACCGTCCAGTATGTACTGTGTATTAACGGCTGCTGCAGTTAAATCTACGCCTTTTGCAACATCAGCCATGGCAACGAGCTCATAGTCTGTGCCGTCAAAAGAGAATACCTTAACATCGGAAGCAACAGCATAGGTAGTCGCAACACCACCCTTTGACGCAACTGCTACCTTATTTGTAACTGCTGTGAATGATACGCCAAAAATTCCTTCTTCTACAGCCTTCAACTCGCTCTTGTCATTGAGAGCATAGCTCATAAGGGCGGGAGTTGCTACTCCTCCTTTGCTTATTACATCAAATACCTTCTTAACGACGCCGAAAGTCTCAGTTTCTTCATCTTCGGTGAATACCTGAGCCATTCTGTCGGCTGACCATGTTCCGCCCAGCTTAACGTCAAGCAACACGCCGAAAGTATCAGTTGTTCCTTCAACATCAGCGTCAAAGATATTTCCTTCATAATCTAAGAAGAAAGTGCCTTCGTCATCAATAGCTGGAGCATATGTCACACCGGCCAGCAAATCTGATTCGCTGTACTTTGTCTTGTCAACATACGCAAAACCATCACCAACTTCTGTAACAGTTCCTTCTACAGTCTTTGTTCCAACTGTAACCATTCTGATTTCAGTTCCTTGAAGATAAACAGCAACTACATTGTCCTCATCGATGTCTGCAAGTGAAGCTACACCCTTAAGAACGAAGCCGTTATCCTTGATGTTGTCTTTGCTATCCAGAGCAAAATCCTGACCTAAGAGAACGCCATCATCAATGTCTTCCTGAACGTCAGAATCAGCAAGTTCTGCAAAGTCTGCTTTCCATGCCACGACTGAATAAACCTCATAGATGTATTTACCTGATACATCAGCGTGTAATGTAACTGTTTCTCCATCGTCTGATGAAGCAACGGCTACTCCTGTAATAAGATTAGCTTTATCAACTACAGTTCCAGTTGTGAAGTATAAGCTACCAGTACTTGTAGCTGCATTTTCGAATACAACAGCATTACCGGTAATATTCTTAAGCTCATACTTTGTGTCTCCTACTACGAACTTCTCGCCATCAACCTTACCTGTCAATGCAGTTGAATCAATCTTGAAGGCAATAAGTTCGTTGTCAGAATTCTCATAAGCAGTAC
>JAAZGD010000015.1 GCA_012511395.1 Clostridiales bacterium | reverse complement strand
TTTCTCCACAGTCTTTTCAATAATTCTTTTATGACCAAGATGTATTCCGTCAAAGTTCCCAAGAGCAAGGGAAAGTGGCCCTTTTATATCTATATCATTAAGATTTTCAAATATTTTCATACGATCTTAAGCCTCATATCAATACTTTATCCGGTTTAAATGTAAGGTCTGTAAGCTTTCCTATGCTTATTACATTGTTTTCATATTCAATGAAGTAAATGCCTTCTTCATTTGTTCTGATTATACTGTTTTCCTTTATTGTCAGGGCTTTTCCGTCCTTAAGAGCCTCAAAGTCATCCTTCGTTCCCATTATGGTCCCAAGGTTTAAAAGCACCTTGTTTAAAGGAATCATGCGCTTTAAAAGCTCTTGTTCGTTATTGATCTCTGACAGTTTAAAAGAATCCACAAGCTTAAATTGTCCATTGGCCTCTCTTACAAGATAGGACATAAGGCCCCCCGTTTCAAGAAGGTTTCCCATATCGTTGCAAAGGCTTCTTATGTAAGTTCCTTTAGAGCATTGTACCCTTAATGTGGCTTCCTTTTTGTTATCATCATAATCCAGAAGCTTTATTTTATCTATTCTCACATTTCTTGGGGGCACCTCCACCTCTATTCCCGCTCTTGCATATTTATATAGGGGTTTGCCCTTCTTCTTAATGCTTGAATAGATGGGAGGAACCTGTTTGATATCACCTAAAAAGTGTTTTAAAGCCTTCTCTATATCTTCTCTTTTAATCTCTTTTAATGCTGCTTCCTCCTTAGAGGTTTTAGGCTGTATTTCACCCCATATGTCGAAGGTATCGGATCTTTTGCCTAACTGCATTTTGCACAAATATGTTTTTAAGTTATCATCCACATATTGAATGGCTCTTGTGGCTTTCCCCAAAAATACAGGAAGCACACCTGTTGCTTCAGGGTCCAAAGTGCCTGTATGACCTGCTTTTTTAATCCCTGTAAGCCTTCTTACAATATTTACACAATCGTGGGAGGTGAACCCTTGCTCTTTGTTAATTACAAGAACTCCGGCCTTTGTTAAAGTATCATTCATTATTCAAAGTTATTTCAATTTCATTTATTAGCATTTTCATGGCAAAGTCCAGGGTGGAATTAATAGTGCAGCCTGCCGCATTCTTATGGCCCCCTCCATTGAACCTTAAGGCTATTTCAGCCACATTGGCATAGGATTTAGACCTCATGCTTACTTTTATCTCTTTTTCATCATCTTCTCTTAAAAAGGCGGCAACCTCCACTCCCGCAATACTCCTTATGGACTCCACAACTCCTTCTGTCTCATCAGGTGTTGCTCCTGTCTCCTTAAGCATCTCCAGAGTGCCGTAGCACAGAGCGCCCTTTCCTTTTGCGAAAATTGTCAAGGTGTCCATTATCTTATTAATCATCATCACCTTTTCTTTTCTCACATTCTCATAAATATTTATGCTGATTTTATTATGGTCTATGCCAAGATCGTAAAGCTCGCTTACCACAAGATGGGTTTCTTTAGTTGTATTTGAGTATTGAAAATTTCCTGTATCTGTGGTGATTCCCGCCCAAAGAGCTTCTCCTATTTCCTTATCCATCTCCACCTTCATTTCCTTAAAAAGATAGTAGATGATCATGGCTGTGGCAGAAGCCTTGGGGTCGATATAGTTAAAGTCAAAAACAGGGTCTGTAGAAACATGATGGTCTATGGCCATGGTCTTCTTCCCTGCGAAAAATTCTTCTTTTCTCTTTATAAAGCGGCTGACTTCACCTGAGTCTATTGCCACACACACATCGGGATTTTTTATTTTTGACATATCCCTTACACAGTAATCCTTCACAAGGAAGTTTAAGTACAAGGGTACATCTTCATCTATAAGCACATAGGCTTTTTTCGAAAGCTTTCTTAAGCCTTTGCATAAAGCTACGCAGGAGCCCAAGGTGTCTCCATCCATATTTACATGGGGAAACAGAAGTACTGATTCTGCCTTTAGAAGCTCAGTAGCGATTTCTTTTAAGGTGTTATTTTTCATCATCATCTCCGTTCCCGATTTCCCTCAGAACCTTAGATATCCTTCTTCCATATTCCAAGGAGCTGTCAATTTTAAAGGCCAGTTCAGGAATTCTTCGCACCTTCACTCTTCTTGCTATCTCCCCTTTAAAAAGACCTTTGGCTTTATTGAAGGCATTAAGCACCCTTTCTTTTTCTTCAGGGGATGAATCTTCCGATATGGAGCTTCCTAAAACCGTAACGTAGCAGGTGGCATGACTGCCGTCTCCTGAAACTACCACATCTGAAATATTCACAAATCCGGAAAGGGCCGGATCCTTCACATCTTTCAGCAGCATTTCGCATATAGTTCTTTTAATTTCCTCTCCCAGTCTTTCCTGCTTAAATCCCTTTCTCATTTTTTATCCTCTTTCAATCTCTTCCATCTTGAAACACTCCATAACATCTCCGATTTTAATGTCATTGTAGTTTTCAATACCTATTCCGCATTCGAAGCCTTCCTTAACCTCTCTTGCATCATCCTTCATTCTCTTTAAGGAAGATATTTTACCCTCATGGATTATGACTCCGTCCCTTAAGAGTCTTACTCTTTCGTTTCTCACAAATTTTCCTTCAGTTATATAGGAGCCTGCCACTATGCCGATGCCGGGGACTTTAAAGGTTTCCCTGACCTCAGCTTTTCCAAGGAGCACCTCTTCAAAGACAGGATCCAGCATACCCCTCATAGCCTTCTCCACATCCTCAATCAGGTCGTATATAACTCTATATGTTCTTATCTCAATATTTTCCTTCTCTGCAAATTGTGATATGGGAGTTGAAGGCCTTACGTTAAAGCCTATTATTACTGCTCCTACAGTACCTGCCAGCATCACATCCGACTCTGTTACTGTACCCACACCTGCATGAATAATATTGGTCCTTATGTTTTCTGTCTTCAGCTTTTCAAGATTGGTTTTTACCGCATCTACAGAGCCTTGCACATCGCCTTTTATAATCAGGTTAAGTTCCTTGAATTCTCCTTCTTTAAGCTGGCTGAAAAGCTTTTCAAGACTTGAACCTGCATTTCTTGCAAGCACCTCTTCTCTTACCTTTTGCTTTCTTCTTTCTGCAATCTCCTTGGCCTTAACAAGGTCCTTCACCACATTAAACTCATCTCCTGATTCAGGCACCTCCGAAAGTCCAAGAATCTCCACTGCAGTTCCGGGGCCTGCTTTCTTTATAGTCTCTCCCTTGTAATCTGTCATGAGTCTGATTCTGCCTGAGCTTGTACCCATTACTATGGGCTGGCCTGTCTGAAGAGTTCCGTTTAATACAAGGAGTGTGGCAACGGGGCCCTTTGCCGTATCAAGCCTTGCTTCTATTACTGTGCCTGAAGCAGCTCTTGAAGGATTGGCCTTCAGTTCCATTACTTCCGCCTGTAAAAGAATCATTTCCAGAAGAGAGTTTATACCTTCTCCTGTTTTTGCAGATACAGGTACGCTTATAGTATTTCCGCCCCATTCCTCCACCAGGACGCCCTTTGTTGATAAGTCTTTTTTAACCTTGTCAATATTGGCTGTAGGCTTGTCAATCTTGTTAATTGCCACGATTATAGGAACACCTGCAGCCTTGGCATGGCTTATTGACTCCAAGGTCTGAGGCATTACGCTGTCATCGGCTGCTACCACCAGCACTGCTATATCTGTAATATGAGCACCTCTTGCTCTCATGGCAGTAAAGGCTTCATGGCCGGGAGTATCCAGAAATACAATTTTTTCACCATTGGCCACCACCTCGTATGCGCCTATATGCTGAGTAATTCCTCCTGATTCCGAGGAGGTTACATTTGTTTTTCTGATGGCATCCAAAAGCGATGTTTTACCGTGGTCTACATGGCCCATGATTGTAATAATGGGCGGCCTTTTTTTCAGCTGGTCCTCCCTGTCTTCAAAATCATCGATCCCCTCTTCGTGAATCGCTTCTCTCACCTTACCCACCAAAACACTTATTCCCAGGCTTTCCGCCAATATTAAAACAGTATCCTCATCCATGTTCTGGTTTACTGTGGCCATAATGCCAAGTCTCATTAACTCCATAATGGCCTTCGATGAAGGAATCTCCACCTGCTCTGAAACACCTGCCACTGTAATAGGCACATTGATTACGAAAGTGCCTTCGGGAATTTCCATCATTTGCTCTTCTTCCTCAATAGCCTTGGGCGGCTTCACATGCTTTCTCGGTTT
Organism: Clostridiales bacterium; assembly: GCA_012511395.1. GTDB lineage: Bacteria > Bacillota > Clostridia > Peptostreptococcales > Anaerovoracaceae > JAAZGD01. The sequence goes on along the minus strand of JAAZGD010000015.1, from coordinate 933 downwards.
TGGTGTTTTTTCCAAAGCGCTAATACCCTGAAAAGCGTCTCTGCGCTGCTTCTTTTGAGGGCTTTGGGCACTCTTATGACCTCTGTCCTTATCCTTTCCGCGCCTATCCTCCTGCTTATATGAAGGCTTAACGGGAACTTGCGGCTTTTCGCCTTTTGCAAACTGAGCATCCTGTTTTTCCTTCTTTACGCCTTGATCTGCTTTCTGCTTTCTTTCTTCCTTCTTTCCGTGTTTTTCCTCTTTAAAAGGAGGCTTTTTTGTCACAGGCACCGTTCTTGTTTCCACAGGTTTAACCTCCAAGGCCGTCTTTGGAGATGCGCTCTTAATGGAATCCTTCTGCACCTTGGCCTCTTCCTGCCGAACCCTCTTTGCTTCTCTTTCATCCAGTTCCTTATTTACAACAACCTTACCTTGAGGAGGCTTCGGTCTTCCCTCCACTTCCTTGGACACCACAGGTTTTCCTAAGGGTGGTTTTCTTGTCTCAATCTTTTCTTCCTGTCTGCCCTTTTCCATCTGTGCCTTTCCCCTTGTGACAGGCAAAACTATGGTTGCTTTCTTTGTGGTCCTGGGAGCCTCCTCCACAGTTTTCTCATCAATCTTTTTACTGGATGCCTTTACAATTTTAGTCTCGCTCATGGATTGTTTTTTCTCAAAAATAAGTCTTAAGCGATCCGCATCTATATCTGAAATGCTGCTCATGTGGCTTGATGCTTCAATGCCCGCTTTGGAGCACTTCTCAAGCACCTCCCGGCTTTGCATATTTAATTCCTTTGCAAGTTCATATATTTTTATAGCCATTACCTTTCCTCCTTTTTTGCCAGCTCTCCAAGGATTGAAGCAGCAAAATTTTCATCTGTTATTCCAAAAACTCCCGAAAGTCTTTCTCCTGTTATTATTGACAGCTCCTCTTTCGTGCTGAACACTCTATAGGGA
>JAAZGD010000108.1 GCA_012511395.1 Clostridiales bacterium | reverse complement strand
TTTTCAAGTCTGTTAAAGGCTTTTCTTGCTTCTTCTTCAAGACCGGGATCTTTTTCCGCCTCTTCATGAAACTTTACATAGTAAGACAACAAAGTCTCTATAGGAGAATTAATTACATCCTCCTTATTGCCCCAGTTTCTGTAGGCCACAATCATTTTCCCAAACTGAGTTCCGTAATCTCCCAAATGATTTAATCTTAAAGCATCATAGCCCAGATAGTGATAAATTTTATAAATGGAATGGCCTATAACCGTACTCCTTATATGACCTATATGAAATGGCTTTGCAATATTGGGTGAAGAGTATTCCACTAAAACTCTTCTGTTTTTCCCTATATCAGGCCCCTTTTCAAAAAGGCCTTCCTCTATGGCATCACCTAACACATTTACCGTATAGTACTTCCTGTCTATGAACATGTTCACATAGCCTGAAACTGCTTCCACCTTCATAAAAAGCCCTTCTTTGGAGATCTTTTCTTTAATTTCCTCAGCAATCACATTGGGCGCTTTTCTGAGTTCCTTTGCCAACTTAAAGCAGGGAAGAGCATAATCTCCCATTCCTTCATCCTGAGGAATTTCCAAAAGCAGGTAAAGATCCTCCAAAGAAAGTCCCTCTATTTCTTTTTTAAGTATTTTTGCAATTTCAGATTTAAAGTTTATCATTGTCCTTCTCCCCTTTTACTTTATCTCCAGGACGGTTACCCCGTCTCCCCCTTCATCGTAATCTCCATTTTTAAAGCCCTTCACATGACGGTTTTTCCCAAAGGCATCCTGAAGGCCCTTTCGTAAAATACCTTCTCCTCTTCCGTGAATAACAGTAACCTTTTTAAGGCCTGACAGAAAAGCATCATCTATATACTTTTCAGTTTTCATCAAAGCATCCTCAAGGTTCTCTCCTCTTACATCTATTGACACAGGACATGACCTTAAGGATATTTCCTTCTTCCTTCGTTTTGCTTCTCCTGCCTCTTCCCTTTCACCTTTTCTTAAAGAAGTGATATCCTTTGAATTTACCGTAACCTTCATGATTCCGATTCTTAAGGACAAATCTCCCTTATCATCTATGTCCGTCAGAACTTCTCCTTCCTGATCAAAACCTGCAACCTTAACCAGCACGCCGGGCTTTATTAAATTTAAAGGCAGCTCTGCTGTTTCTTCCGTGATGACCTTCCCCTCATTAAACTCTTTTTCCTTCTCCCTAAGCTTTTTCTTTAAGTCCCCCTGAAAACTCATGGAGCGAAGGCCTTCTTTTTCTTCCTTTGCCTCCTGAATCAACCTAGTAAGCTCCTCCTTTGTTTCCTTTACCATGGTTTTAGCTTCCGTTTTCGCATCGGAGAGGATTTTTTCCTTCTTCAATTCAAAAGCCTTCTCCCTTGATTCCAGATCCTTCTTTTGTTTCTTTATGGATAGGGTTAAAAGGAGGGCCTCATCCTTCAGATTTTCAATCTCCTTTTTCTCATGGTTTAATTTCGTAACCACATCTTCAAAGGCTAAAGCGTTTTCATCCAGCAAAAGCTTTGATCTTTCTATAATATCCTGATTCAACCCAAGCTTTGATGCTATTTCAAAGGCATTTGACCTTCCCGGCACTCCCATAATTACTCTAAAGGTGGGGCTTAAAGTCTTAATATCAAATTCCATGGAAGCGTTCTCCACACCTTCTGTAGAAAGGGCATACTTCTTTAGCTCCGTATAGTGAGTTGTAGCTATTACATAAGCGCCCTTATCCGCCAAATCCTTTAATATGGCCACACCTAAGGCTGCCCCCTCAGTGGGATCAGTTCCCGCTCCCAGTTCATCCAAAAGCACTAATGATTCGCCGTCGGCAGAGTTTACTATATTTACGATATTTGTCATATGGGAAGAGAAAGTGCTTAAGCTCTGCTCAATGCTCTGCTCATCTCCTATATCTGCAAAAATGTTATTGAAAACTCTTAATCTGGTTCCTTCCTTCGCAGGTATGTGCAACCCTGACTGAGCCATTAACAGAAGAAGGCCTGCCGTTTTCAAGGTAACCGTTTTACCTCCCGTATTAGGCCCTGTGATTATAAGGGAGTGGTACTCCTCACCCAGGGAAACAGTTACAGGCACAACCTTATCCTTGTCTATTAAGGGATGTCTTGCTCCTATTAAATTAAAGCCGCCTTCTTTCGAAACCTTGGGTTCAGTGCCCTACATATCATAGGACAGAAGGCCTTTTGCAAAAATCACATCGAGCTTCAAAAAAAGCTCCTGATTATTTCTTAAAACCTCACTGTGGCCGGCAACTTCCCTTGAAAGCTCACCTAATATTCTTTCAATCTCAGCTTTCTCGGACATTTCAAGCTCCTTTAGCTGATTGTTTAAGTCCACCACTATTTGCGGTTCAATGAACAGCGTTGCTCCGCTCCCCGACTGATCGTGAACGATACCTGAAATCTTCGTTTTATATTCCTGCTTAACAGGGATTACGTATCTTCCCCCTCTGAGGGTAACAAGGGCATCCTGAAGATAGCTTTGATTTTCCCTTGAGCTTATTATCTGATTGATTCTGTTTTTAATTGTTTCCTTCTGTCTGTCGATGCTCCTTCTCAATGTTCTAAGCTGAGGCGATGCATCATCTGCCATTTCATCTTCAGAAAGAATACACCTTTCTATTTCATTCCTTAAGGTTTGAGGATAGGAGATAAGTTCAGTAATCCCTCTTACAATGGGGACATCCCCCAAATCACTTTTCATAAAGGATAATACCTTAGAGGCTATGTTTACGTTATACAGAACACGCAACAGTTCCCCCATGGTAAGGGTGCCTCCCTTTTCCACTCTCGCCAGTTCGTTATCCAAAGCATAAAAGTTTCCTAAAGGTAAAGGTCCTTTTTCTTTAATTATATAAAGAGCCTCTGATGTTTCCTTTAAAAGATATTCTATTTCAGAAAGGTGGGTTTTTGCAGACAAATTAGAAAGCTCATCACGACAAAGCTGTGAGCTTGCAAAGGAAGAGAGTTTTTCAATAATCTTTCCGTATTCTAAAACCTTAAGAGCCTTTTGATCCATGTATTATTCCATACCTCTTTGTCTCTCCATTTCGCTTTTCAGCTGAATGTTTTCCATCTGTATATCAAAGTAATTATTTTCAAGGTCCCGTATTTTTTCTTCAAGTTCAGTAATAATAGTCTGAGAGCTCATGGCCGCTTTAGCTTCAATATCCTCTGAAGCCTTGGAAAAACCTTTAATTTCTTCCTTAAGAACCTTTACTTCCTCCTCAAGAGCCGTCTTTTGATCAATTATTGCTTTTGCATCTTCCTTGTACCCTATTATGGTCTTTTTAGCCTCCTCCCAAAGCTGAGCGAAATGCTCAATATCCTTTTCTTTTTGAACACTTTCACTTTTAAGCTCGTTGGCCACATTTAATGCGTCAAAGTAATCATCTGCAATATTTACAGCAGCAAGAACACCTAAAGAGGCCAGTGAAATCACCTTGGAAACAGCGGAAATCTCCTCCATCTTTTGATTTACATAATCAGACACTTTTATTATATGGTCCCTTGATTTATCTCCGGCCACCAAATAATCCTGTCCGTAAATCTTAACACTCACCTTGTTCTCATTCATTGTTCTTCCCTTTCTTTAGCTGTCCCTCAAGGACGCTCCTACCCTTTCCTTTAATGCCTTTAATACTTTGTCGTGTACTAATGCCACCTCTTCCTCTCTTAAGGTTCTGTCCTTGCTTCTGTATGTGAGAGTAAAGGCACAGGACTTCATACCTTCTTCAATCTGGTTCCCTCTGTAGACCTCGAAGAGCTCTGCACTTTCCAGCAGTTCTGTTCCTTCCTTATAAATAATACTTAAAATTGAAGCTGCCTCCACCTCATCCTTTACTACAAGTGCAATATCCCTTACTACGGAAGGATATTTCGCTATTTCAGTAAAGTAACGCATGGTATCGGCTTTACTCATAACGTAATCAAAATCAATTTCTCCCGCCATCACTCTCTTGTCTATATGATAGTTCGCCAAAACTTCAGGATGTATCTCTCCAATGGTACCTATTCTTTCTTTACCTATATATACATTTGCACATCTTCCGGGATGATATCCGGGGTTCTTACTTTCCTTTTCAAAAGTAACATCCTTAACTCCCAAGGTTTTCAATAAGGTTTCCACTACGCCCTTTAAGGTAAAGAAGGTTTCCTCTTCATTATACATGCCAACTGACAAAGATACCTTTTCCAAAGGCAATCCCTCATCATTCTTTTCATCTATAAAGATGTTGCCTATTTCGTAGACTCTTGCCTCATCGTTATTTTTATCCATATTCTTTTGAAGAATTTCAAGGACATTTGGCAAAAGTGCCGTTCTCATGGAGGAGTTTTCATCCCCCAAAGGGTTAATAAGAGTAACAACGGGAACTTCTTTCCCTTTTGCCATCTTGCCGGCCTTGGGACTTACGAAGCTGTATGTCTGAATCTCATAAAGTCCAAGGCCTGAAAGGATCTCTTTACTTTTATCCATCAGCTTTCTTTCCTCGGACTTTGTTGCAGAATTACTTCCTCTTGGAACTGTAAGGGGTAGCTTGTCATATCCGTAAATCCGTGATACCTCTTCCACATAATCGATTTCAGTAAGGAGATCAAGCCTTGTATGAGGAGGTGTTAAGTAAAGCACATCCCCTTCTTCTCTTACTTCAATATCAAGCCTTTTTAATATATCAACCATTTCATCCTTTGAAAGTGTAACTCCCATGATATGGTTTACTCTGTCAACTCTTACCTTTGTTTCCGGCAAATCACTTTTCTCAGGATAGCAGTCTACTGAGGTTTTCGTTACCTTTCCCGCTTTCAGTTGTTCAATAAAATAGCATACTCTTTCCACAGCCTCCTGACATAGGGTTACAGACACCCCTTTTTCAAACCGAGAGCTTGCTTCTGTACGAAGACCAAGGGCTTTGGAACTGAGCCTTATGCTGTCCTGATTAAAGTTTGCAGCCTCAATCAGAATATCTTTCGTATCCTTCACTATTTCAGAATCAAGTCCTCCCATGATTCCCGCAACAGCTACAGACTTGTCGCCATCCTTTATCATAAGGGTGTTATGAGGCATAGTTCTTACAGTCCCGTCAAGGGTGGTAAAGCTCTCATGCTTTTTTGCCACATCCACCACTATTTTCTTACTCTTTATCTGCCTTATATCAAAGGCGTGAATAGGTTCCCCCAGCTCCAGCATCACGTAGTTTGTAATATCTACAATATTGTTTATAGGTCTCATGCCTGAAAGCATAAGCCTTAGCTGCAGCCACCAGGGTGACTCCTTCACCGCCACATCGGTAACTACTCTTGCCACGTATCTTTTTGAAAGCTCAGGCCTTTTTATTTCCACTTCTATAAAGTCCTTTGAGTCCAAGAAAGTATCACTTAGTTCAACAGGCTGTTTTAGAAGCTGTCCTTTAAATGTAGCTTTGGCTTCCAATGCCATCCCTCTTATAGAAAGACAATCCGGCCTGTTGGGGGTTATTTCAAACTCCACCACCTTATCCTTCAACTTCAAAGCTTTAACCAGATCTTCTCCCGGTGTTAGGCTTTCAAAAGCTCCGTTTAAAACGAACAAGCCTTCCCTGTGGACCAGAGGGATTACCTTATCAGGAAAACCAAGTTCGTGAGCCGAGCACAGAATCCCTTCAGATAATACGCCTCTCACCTCTCCTGCTTCCACAACTTCCCCCTCTTCCTTTTTAGGCTTTCCATGAAGAGGACCCGGAATTCTTGCTCCCGGTAGGGCACAGGGGATAAAGGCACCTGTAAACACATTGGGAGCTCCTGTAATAACATTTACAGGTTTATTTTCTCCCACATCCACCTTGCAGACCACCAATTTGTCTGCATTGGGGTGAGGTGTTATTTCTACTACTTTGCCCACCTTCACACCTTTTATATTTTCACCGAAAACCTCCCAGCCTTCAATATTGGAGCCTGACATTATCATCTTCTCCGCAAACTCTTCTATGTTTTCAGGGACCTTCGTATATTCTTCCAACCATGAAATGGGAACAAGCATATTCCTTCTCCTTCTACTTGAATTGTTTTAAAAATCTTAAGTCGTTATCGTAAAACAGCCTTATATCATCTACGCCGTAGCGCAGCATGGCAATACGCTCTACTCCCATGCCAAAGGCAAAACCTGTATATTTTTCTGTATCAATACCGCCCACTGAAAGCACATTGGGATGTACCATGCCACAGCCTAAAATTTCAATCCAGCCCGTACCTTTACAGATGTTGCACCCTTTACCCTTACACTTAAAGCAGCTTACATCCATTTCTGCAGAAGGCTCCGTAAAAGGGAAATGGTGAGGTCTGAACTTTGTTCTGGTTTCCTTGCCGAACAATTCCTTTGCCATCACATCCAAGGTGCCTTTAAGGTCTGTCATGGTAACTCCCTCATCTACAAGAAGCCCTTCTATTTGATGAAACATAGGTGAATGAGTGGCATCAGGACTGTCTGATCTGAAGCACCTTCCCGGGGAAATCACCTTGATGGGAGGTTCCTGTGCCATTATTGTTCTAACCTGGACAGGAGATGTCTGAGTTCTTAAGAGCGTGTTCTCCGTTATATAAAAAGTATCCGTTAAATCTCTTGAAGGATGGTTCTTGGGTGCATTTAAAGCATCAAAATTATTAAATACAGTTTCCACCTCAGGCCCTTCAGCTATGGAAAAGCCCATGGCCATAAATATCTGGGATATGCAATCTATGGTCTGTGTAATAAGGTGCTTCGCTCCAAGATCTCTTGTAATGCCGGGCTCCGTTACATCCACACTTTCCTGTTTAAACTTAAGTTCCCTGACCTGCCCTCTTAAAACAGCAAGCTTTTTCTGAATCAACTCTTCTATGCTGTCTCTTACCTGATTGGCTTCAAGGCCCAAAGCTTTTCGCTCCTCATGAGGCAGCTTGCCCATGGATCTCAGTATGTCTGTAAGAGGGCTTTTCTTTCCCAGCATCTTAACTCTTACATCCTCCACATCGGAAAGATTTACTGCATTTTTAAGCTGCTCTCCTGCCTTTTCCAAAATACTTTTAAGCTCTTCTCTCATCCTTTTACCTTGCGGTTTCATACATCAAAATGCTGCCTGCAACAGCTGCATTTAAAGACTCCACCTCTCCTTTCATGGGGATAACCACTTTATAGTCGCTATTGTCAAGAAAGTAAGCTGATACGCCTTTTCCTTCATTACCTATAACTAAAGCTATGGGCATTTTCAAGTAAAACTCGGATACAGCCTTTCCTTCCTTTAAATCTGTTACAACAACTGATCTTCCGGACTCTTTAATATCTTTTACCAGCTCCTTCTCATCTTCATAAAAGATAACAGGGACACGGAATAAAGAGCCTGAGGATGCTCTTTGAACCTTTAAGGAAAACACATCTGCTGAGCCTTTCATAATCACCACACCCTTGTACCCTGTAGCTTCGGCAGTCCTTATAAGCGTCCCCATATTTCCCGGGTCTTGAAGTCTGTCGATGATTAAAAGATTGCCTTCTTCTGGTAAATTTGTCCCGTCCTTTTTAGAGAGGACAGCTAAAACTCCTTGGCTCGTTGCAGTTTGCGCCACCTTAATAAAAAGGCTGTCCTTCATTACATACAAATCGTACTTCTTAAAATCGATTTCTTTAAAAAGCTCATCCTTTTTACTTTCCTGAATTACAAGGTATTTTATCATATTTTTAAACAATAATGCTTCTTTTACCAGCGTAATTCCTTCCACAATATAGGAGGAGGTTTCATCTCTGTACTTCTTTTGGGCAAGCTTCCTTGTCTCTTTAAATATTCTGTTATCCTGCGAAACGATTTCCTTTTCCATAATATCCTTCCCAATATGATAAAAAGCCGGTTTTCACCGGCTGTTTATGGCTTACTTCTCTATCGTCCACCGCCGTCCTTGTTCTCTTTTAGAAAGGGCGGAATGTCAAAGGCCAAGTCTTGTGACTCCAACAAATCCGTTCCGTCATAGGGGTTCTCAATCTGACCGGGAATGCTTGGTTGAGCCCTCTCTTCAGTCACAGTTATTTCTTCATCCTGCAAGAATTTATTTAAAATATCCGAAGGTCTGTTATCAAAGCCTGTGGCAATTAAGGTAACCACCACTTCATCCTGAAGATCTTCTCTTACAGATGCGCCAAAGATTACGATAGCATCTTCGTCCGCTTCCTTTTGAACCTGGTTTGCAATTTCATTGACCTCGACCATACCAAGGTCGTAGCCTCCAAGGACGTTTAACAGGATTGCCTTTGCTCCTGTGATGGATGTTTCCAGCATTGGACTTTCAATGGCTCCTCTGACTGCCATTTCCACTCTGCCTTCGCCTTTGCCTCTGCCCATACCCATATGGGCAACGCCCCTGTCTCTCATGATTGTATCAATGTCTGCAAAGTCCTGATTGATTATTCCTGCTTCTGCAATAATATCGGATATTCCTCTTACACCTTGTTTAAGCACTTCATCTGCCATAATAAAAGCCTCCAGCATTGTGGTGTTTTTATTGGCAAGCTGTAAGAGCCTATCGTTTGGCACCACCACCAGAGAGTCCACATACTTCTTTAAAAACTTTATACCAAGATCTGCATGACTCATTCTTTTCCTGCCTTCAAAAGTGAAAGGCTTGGTAACAACTCCTACAGTAAGAATACCCATGTCCTTTGCAGCTTTTGCAATTATTGGAGCAGCACCGGTTCCTGTGCCACCTCCCATGCCTGCAGTAATAAACACCATATCAGCATTTTCCATAATCTTCTTAATATCTTCAATGCTCTCTTCTGCAGCCTTCTGCCCCAATTCAGGATTTGCACCTGCCCCTAAGCCTCTTGTAAGCTTTTCGCCTATCTGTATTTTCATCTCAGCCTTGGAGCTGTTTAATGCTTGTCTATCTGTGTTTATGGAAATTAGCTGAACGCCTTTAATGCCGGCTCCTATCATCCTGTTAACTGCGTTGCACCCGCCTCCGCCTATTCCAATCACCATCAAACGTGCCGTATTCTGTTCGTTGATTTCAAATTGTAACATCAAATACTCCTCCTGTGTCCCATACTGGGTCATGTATAAAATTTTAATATATTATATCACAGCAAACGCTAAAAGGCATATCATTTGTTTGCCTTTATGGTCGTTTTCACTCTATTTCAGGGCTGAAAGCGCAATACTCCGAGCTTCCAAGGTGTATAGTTCCTTTATCTATGCCTCTGTCCACCAGGTCCTTCAATACAAGCTGAAGGTTTCCATTTTTCACGGCCTTAAGAATATTTTCAGGTTTTCCTTCACATATTAGTCGGTCGTAAATATATGCTCTTACCACAACCTTGGAAATATCTATCTTTTTAAAGTACAGGTCCTCTTCCCTCATGGCATCCAAAAGAATCATGGTATTGTCCAAAACAGTAGTTTCGGCTACGGAAAGCTCTGTGCCTGGAGTCATCTGCTCAAGAGTCATGCCCATCAGTATAGGCACCTTTGGTTCCTCATCCACTCTTCTTAACACCATTTTATCAAGGCTTATGAGAAAATATGCTTCGCCGTAGGGAAATGCTGCATCCTCTGTTCTTTCCACAATGTGAATCACCGCAGTATGAGGCAGCTTCCTCTTTATTTTTGCTTCTTTAATGTAAGGGTCCTTTAGAAGGAGTCCCTCCACCCTGCTTCTTTCAAGTCTGAAAATATTGGTACCCTGCTTCAAGGTGGACATCTTTATAACGGTTTCTCCATCGTAATATTCATTGCCCTTGGTTTCGATGGCTGAAATATCAAACCAGCTTGATGTCATAAAATAATAAAGGCCTGTCAGAAGAATGATAAAAATCAAAAGCCTTAAGGCATATCTTTTTTTTCTTCTCTTTTTTTTCTTTATCTGTTTCTTTTCTTCCAACTTATTATTCTCTTAACCCAAGGTTTTTAAATATGGTGTAGGCGCTGTCTGCCACAAAGCTCTCTTTCATAGCCTTGCTCATCTTCTCTCTTTTTTCATCATCCTGTAAAAGATCCTCTATCTCTTTAAGAAGGTATTCTTCCGTTAAGCCATCCTCATTTAAAAGTATAGCTCCGCCCTTGTCGGAAAAGGATTTGCCGTTAAAGAACTGATGGTTTCCCGTAACATTGGGAGAAGGTATGAGAATAGAAGGGACAGAGCAGGCTGCCTCCTCGGAAACTGTTAAAGCACCCGCCCTTGACAATGCCATATCGCAGGCGCTTAAGTAATGACCTATATCTTCAGTATATGCTATTAAAGACAAGTCCTTATTGTCTAAAATCCCTTTTTCCTTTAAGTCCGACTCCACCGCCTTATAATAATAGCTTCCTGTAATCACTATAACCTTAACTCCTTTTTTTGACAGAAGTAAGGGCAGTATATCAATCACAAGCTTGTTCAACATTCCTGCACCCTGGCTTCCTCCAAAGACTAAAAGCACCTTGTCCTTTCTGCCTATATTAAGCTTTTCTCTGGCCTCCTTTTTAGATAAAGCACAAATATTTTTCCTTATGGGGTTGCCTGTTACAATACATTTCTCAAGGTCCTTAAAAAAAGCCGACGCCTCCTGAAAGCCCAGGAAAACCTTTTTACAATACCTTTCAAGAAACATATTGGATAGCCCCGGTACCGCATTCTGCTCATGGATGAAACAAGGTATCCCAAGACTCTTTGCCGCTGTTATTACAGGCACAGTCACATAGCCTCCCGTACCTATTACAGCTTGAGGCATAAGCTCCTTTAAAATCTTTTTAGCCTGCCTTCTGCACTTCAAGGTAACCTTTATGACCCCGAAATTCTTTAAAAGCTCTTTTCTGGTAAAGCCTTTAACAGCCAATGTAAAAAGTTCATAACCTGATTGCGGTATTACTTCGTGTTCAAGAGGTCTGCCTGTGCCTATGAAGGCAATATTGGCGTCTTCATGGTGCTCCCTGATTTTGTCTGCAATTGCAATAGCGGGATAAATATGGCCGCCCGTTCCTCCACAAGTCATTACAATGTTCATTCTGCATCTCCTAAGGTTTATACCTTGATATATTTATTAAAAGTCCCATGGCTATCATAAACATCCAAATAGCATTTCCTCCGTAGCTTACGAAGGGTAAAGTAATTCCTGTAGGCGGCATGCTGGAGGTAACTGTAGCCACATGAAGAATGAGCTGTACTCCCATCATTATGGTAACGCCTGAGGCAAGTAAGGAGCCGTACATGTCTTTCGCATTTATAGATACATTAATGCCCCTCCATATGAGCAGCATATAGGCTGTTAAAAGCAACAATATCCCTAAAAACCCCAGTTCTTCACCAATTATTGACAGTATGAAGTCATTATGGGCATCGGGCAGGTAAAGATTTTTCTGTATACTTCTTCCAAACCCCACCCCCCTAAAACCTCCCGAGCCTAAAGCATAAAGGGATTGCACCACCTGATATCCTGAAGCCAGATGGTCCTGAAAGGGGTCCGTGAAGTGAGTCATCCTGGCAAGTCTGTATCCGCCATCAGGGTCTACGAAAATTGCGAAAACACCTGCCACGATTCCTGCAAAGCCTATTACAAAAAGGTGTGATATCTTGGCGCCTGCCACGAACATCATCCCTATTGCTATTATGAATATGGTAATGGCGGTGGATAAGTTTGGCTGAAGGTAAATTAGTCCGAAAACGCCTCCCGCAAGTGCCATCATAGGCAGAATCCCATACTTAAAGGACCTGATCCTTTCCGGGTTTTCGCTTAAGTACCAGGCTATGAAAAGAATTATGCCAAGCTTTGCCACCTCTCCGGGCATCAATGTAACAGGCCCTATGCCTATCCATCTTGTTGCGTAGTTTCTCGTTACCCCTAAAGGTGTAAAAACTAAAAACAGCAGAATAAGGATGCTGCAATTATTATATATGAAAACTCTCTATAGATATGATAGTCCACTATGGCCACAAAGAGCATCAGCACGGTGCCTACCAGCACAAACATAATTTCTTTTTTGAAGAAATAGTATGGGTCGCCGTAATCTTTTAAAGCCGTATAGTAGCTGGCGCTGAAGACCATAACAACGCCGAAGATTACAAGCATCATAGTCAACATGACTACAAGATAATCTCCTGAGCGCAGTTCTTTTCTATGAAGATTCCTTCTCTTTTCCAATAAGGTCATTTCAAAAGTCCGTTGACCAGAGTTTTAAAGTGCTCCCCTCTCTGCTCGAAATTATCGTACATATCCCAACTGGCACAAGCGGGAGAAAGAAGGACTGTATCACCCTTTTTCGCTTTTTCATAAGCAACTTTAACGGCATCAGGCATATCTTTTACTATTGTAATATTTGTAAATCCCTGTTTTTGAGCTTCTGCCTCAATATCCTTTGCAGTTTTGCCTAAGAGAATAATCTCTTTAACCTTTCTGCCAAAGCTTGATATAAGCTCCTCGTAGCTGCTCTTCTTATCATAGCCGCCCATAATAAGAATAAGGTTTTCAGAGTAAGCTTGTATAGCCTTAATGGTGGACTGTGGATTTGTAGCTTTAGAGTCATTGATGTAGGATACGCCGTCTACTTCACGAACGTATTCAAGCCTGTGGGGTACTCCTCTAAAGTTCCTGATCCCCTGCCCTATAATTACCGGATCGATTCCGGAAAAAAAGCTGATGGCACAAGCTGCCAGCACATTTTCCAGATTGTGGTCCCCCGGTAAAGGTATATCCTCCACCTTTATAAC
>JAAZGD010000014.1 GCA_012511395.1 Clostridiales bacterium | reverse complement strand
TTTGGTGCGGATGAAGAGATTCGAACTCCCAACCAACGCATTCGTAGTGCGGTACTCTATCCGTTGAGCTACATCCGCATGGACACGGTCATCATTATACTATATTGTCCTATTTGTTGTAAAGAAACAGCCTTTTTAGTATAATATATTCTCAAGTAAGTTAGGAGGTACAAATATGAACGTAGTTAAGAAAGCAGGTATAGTTGCAGGAGCAGTTGTGGGGGGCACCATCGGCGGCGCTCTTTCAGTAATCGGCAGAGTATCAAATAAGAAGATAATAAACAATGTGGGAGAAAGTGTGACAGACTCCTTTATATATTTTGGTTCCATCGCAGGTGAGCTAGCTTCAGGTGCAACAGATGTTGTAGTAGGCAATGTTACTGAAAACCTTAATACTGTAGATGATGGCATTGACGATTTAAGGGATGGTGGAAAAAAGCTTGTAGGAAACTGGGTACACAATATTAAGCTTGTGGCAGGAGAAGGCAAAGTAGTAGCAAAAGGAGTATATCACAGAGATCCTCAATCTATTAAAAAGGGGTTGAGGAAAATGGGCAGAATTGCAGCAGTAGGTGCTATGACAGTTGGAGCAATTCGCCTAAAGGAAGAAGAAGGTGAAGAAAAAGAGGAGGCTTAAGCCTCCTCTCATTATTTCTTTTCGGGTTGTTCTTTTTTCGTTCCTTCCCTCACATACATAAGGTTTATGTTGCCGTGGCGATCTGCCCTTATTTCTAAATCCGGAATAGAGCTTATGAAGGGAGTCAGCTTATTAAAGCCGAAGTTTCTCACATCAAAGTCGGGGTGACGTTTTAACAACATCCCTCCTAAGTCCCCTATGAATACCCAGCCGTCTTCATCTGACTTCTCTCTTATTATGCTTATGACTGAATCCACAATGGTTTCTAAAGATGTCATCTCTTCATCTTCTTCCAAAAAACCTTCAGGTAAATTAATCTTAATCTTTTCCTTCTTTGATTTCTGAGTTCCGTTTATTCTGTCTTCAATCTCTTTTCTTAACTGTTCCTTTTCTTTTTCACTTTGTTCTAAGAGAATGTCAAGGTACTTGAATTTGTTACATGCAGAAATAAATGCTTTTGGTGTTTTTCTCTCACCCATTCCAACAACGTCCATTCCTGATTCCCTAAGCCTTGCAGCCAGTCTTGTAAAATCACTGTCGCTTGTTACTAAACAAAAACCTTCTACATTTCCAGAATAAAGAATATCCATAGCATCAATAATCATTGCTGAATCTGTAGCATTCTTTCCTTGGGTATATCCATACTGTTGTATGGGAGTAATGGAATGCTCTAACAAAACGCTTTTCCATGAGGAAAAGGAAGGCTTGGTCCAGTCTCCATATATTCTCTTATATGTGGCCACACCTTCATTTGATATTTCATCCATAATAAACTTTATATATTTTTCCGATATATTGTCTGCATCTATCAATACTGCAAACTTATTTTCACCTGCCATATTTCACCTTTTTATCTTTCTTTAATAATGCCCTTATCATAATAATCCACAAGAGCCTGAAGTTCTTCCACCTGTCTTATTAGCTCTTTCCCTATATCTGTATCCCTTACCATCATTCTTTTCTTCAGCACCTCTACAGTCCTTAAGGCCGGAGCGTTAAACTCCTGACTTCCGTCAGCCATGAGAGGAGAGTAAGGCTTGTGTTCTGCCAATGCCATAAACCTTGAGTTGTATATAAAGGTATATCCTGCAATTCCTGTGTCCTTCTGATAAGCCTTTGACATTCCGCCGTCTATTACGAAAAGCAGTCCCTGCCCTCTTACGGGAGAGCCGCCGTCCTTAACCTTTACAGGCATATGGCCGTTTAATATATGAGCTGTTAAAGGGTCAAGACCGAACTCCTTCAAAATATTTTCACATATGTCCTTTCTGTCTATCAGTCTGTAATAGGAAACATTATTTTCTTTCTTTACAGACTTGTCGTCCACAAAGCATCTTTCAAAGGTGGTCATCTTGTCTTTCCCAAAAAGAGGTGATTTTTTGGAGAGCCACAAGTACCACATCAGATCACCTGAGCGTCCAATCTCTTCCGATTCGGCGGGGCTGAAGTAAGCCTTTCTCACCTGGTCATCCAAATAATCAAGGTAAGCCTTTCCTTTGGTGGTAACGCCGTTTACAGTGCACTCCTCAAACTCTCCCTCTTCCGTTAAAGGAATACATCCGTGGTATAAAAGAATGTCGTTAACAATTTTATACATGCTGCCGTGGGAGTATAGAAACCTAATATGTTTTTGAAGCTTCTCGCTTTTTAAGAAGGATGCTTCCAAGGTGTTTAACAGCAGCCTTTCCTCATCAGAAAGCTTGTAGGGATCATTTACATCCAAGGTAGGAAGGTTTTTATCCTTAAGTGGATACTCAGTCCCGTTTATTACAACCGTTCCTTTTTCCATGTTAATCTTGTCCAAAAGCAACCTGTGCTCCATGCCATATTCAGGATGCGCTTTTATTCTTTGGCCTTCCACCTTAAACTGGCATATTGCAATGGCCTTGTGCATTTTTGCAGCCAGTTCTTCTGAAATGGGATCATACTGATTTCTGTCATAGATATGAGGTTTGAAGCCCTCGCAACTGTCATCTCTGTATGTATCATTGGCAAAGACTGCAAGAGGTCTTAGGTTAATACCGTATCCTGTCTCCAGCATATCAAAGTTGTTGTAGCTTACGTTCATCCTTATGGCATTGGTGATACATGCCCAGTTTCCTGTTGCCGCTCCCATCCACACTATATCGTGGTTGCCCCACTGAAAATCTACATCGTGGAAGTCCATAAGAAAATCCATAATTTTATCGGGATGAGCGCCTCTGTCGAATATATCCCCTATTATATGGAGCTGGTCTACAGCAAGGCGGCTTATGGTTCCTGCCATCCCCATGATGAACTCGGTGGCATTGCCTGTTTCTATCAGTGCGTTAATAATTTCGCCGTAATAGTCAGCTCTGTTAGCCTCATCGTCTGCGTGCAAAAGTTCATCCATTATGTAATCCATATCTTCCGGCATTCGTTTTCTAACCTTGGACCTTGTGTACTTTGTAGAAACAGATTTAAGAATTTGTATGAGATGGAATATACTTTCTCTGCACCACTGATCGTAATCAGCATCGCTTTTTTTCACCCTTTTAATTTCGGCTTTCGGATTGTAGATTAAGGCAGCCAGTCTGTCTCTTTCTTCCAAAGGCAACTCTTCAGAGAACACCTCTTCAATCTTTGATCGTATAACGCCTGATGCACTTTTCACCATATGAACGAAGGCTTCATGTTCACCGTGAATATCTGATAAGAAGTATTCTGTACCTTTAGGCAATGCCAATATTGCCCTTAGGTTGATGATTTCAGCAATAGCTTTTTTTCTGTTAGGATAATCCTTGGATAACAGTCGCAAAAATTTCTCATTTATCATCTTAAATACTTCCTTTCTTTAGAATTACTCTTCTCTTCTGATTATGGCTCCCAGTTTCGTAAGCTTTTCAGCCAGATTGTCGTATCCTCTCTCAATATGGTATATCTCAGACAAGGTTGTGATGCCTTCTGAAGCCAGGGCACATAAAACTAAAGCGGCACCTGCCCTTAAGTCCGTGGCCATTACAGGAGCTCCTGTAAGCCTCCTTCCTCCTGTTATAATAGCCGACTTTCCTTCTATCTGTATGCTGGCGCCCATTCTGTTCATCTCTCTCACATGC
Organism: Clostridiales bacterium; assembly: GCA_012511395.1. GTDB lineage: Bacteria > Bacillota > Clostridia > Peptostreptococcales > Anaerovoracaceae > JAAZGD01. Next base: position 843 of record JAAZGD010000014.1, on the reverse strand, counting down.
ATAAACCTGTTTTCGAACACTGTTTCCACCACCACAGACGCTCCTTTAACAGTAGTTAAAAGCGCCATAAATTGAGGTTGCATATCGGTGGGAAAGCCGGGATAGGGCAATGTTTTTATGTCCACAGGGACTAAAGGCAATACATCGGCCCTCACTATTATAGTTTCTTCGTCCTCCCTTATTTCCACTTCTACACCTGCCTCCCCAAGTTTCGCAATAAGAGGCTTAACGTGGCTTGGCAAGGCTCTTTTAATAGTAACATTCCCTCTTGTTATGGCAGCTGCCACCATAAAGGTTCCCGTTTCTATTCTGTCAGGAATAACCTGATGTGTAACGCCCTTTAAGGACTTTACCCCTTCAATCTTTATGGTATCTGTGCCTGCACCTTTAATCTTCGCACCCATCTTGTTTAAGAAATTCGCCAGGTCTACAATCTCAGGCTCCAATGCTGCGTTTTCAATAATTGTAGTTCCCTCCGCAAGACTTGCAGCCATCATTATATTCTCTGTCGCCCCTACGCTGGGGAAGTCCAGATAGACACCTTTTCCCATAAGCTTAGGGGATGTGGCTTCCACGAGATCGTTTCCCTTTACCACATCGGCCCCTAAAGCCTCAAAGCCTTTTAGGTGAAGGTTTATAGGTCTCTCCCCTATGGCGCATCCCCCCGGAAGAGGCATTCTGGCTCTCTTGCCCCTTGCAAGAAGAGGTCCCATTATTAAGACAGAAGCCCTCATCTTGTTAACAAGCTCAAAGGGCGCTTCTCCTTCATATTTTTCTCCGGGCCTTATGATAATTCTTTTATTATCATAATCTTCAGTAACCGCTGCGCCTACAGTCCTTAAG
>JAAZGD010000107.1 GCA_012511395.1 Clostridiales bacterium | reverse complement strand
TATGAGAGGCTTCCCCCAGAAGAAGGCCTGCAATCATAAAACCTATGCCTCCTGAAAGCATCTGAATGCTTAAATTATATTCTATAGCGCCCTCTGATTTCAGAGTTTTTGAGACTATGGAGCCTGATGACCAAAAGAAAGCTCCTAAAAGAATAAATGAAACTCCCTTGACTGTGAAGTTCAATATGCCTTGCCCTGACAGAACAAGAAAGAGTACGCCTGAAAAGCCTGTTAAAAGCCCCAGCCATCCTGTAAGGGAAAGCCGATCTACCTTAATAAATATGATTTCAAGAACAGCAAGGTACAGGGGTGCCGTTGCAAAAAGGACGGTTACAATGCTGGAATCTGTCCACTGGGAGCCTAAAACTACCATGCCGTTTCCCATGGTTAAAATTATTAGCCCTGCAACAGTCTGGTTTTTCCACTGCTGTTTTGTGGGAAGAGGCCTTTTCTTAATATATGCGTAGGCATACATAATAAGGCCGGAGATTATAAACCTTACACCGGCAGAAAAAAGAGGAGGCAGATTTAACACTGCCACTCTGATTGCGAGATAAGTTGAACCCCATATTATGCATATAGATATATAGGCAAACAGCGCCAGCTTCTGTTCTCTTGTCATACTTTTGAATTATACATCTATATAATGATATAGTAAAGAAAAAGGCTTCTATTGACTAAGGGGCTCATAATTATTATACTTAATCAACCGTTAACCAGGAGGTAACAAATGCCCATACTACTACTTTTTCTATTATTTGGAGCATGTTTCTTAATTTATTACTATGTTATAAGCAATGAAGACTTATACACAAGGAAGAAGCCTGATAAGAAAGGACCTTTCGACACAATATATCTTCCTGAAGATTTGGAAAGAGATAGAATCAAGAGGATGAAGGATGAAGCAAGACGAGGTAGGTTTTAGTCTTACGGGCCTGATAGGGGAGACTCCTCTTATCAGGCTTGGTCAGCTTGAAAAAGAACTGAAAGGAAAAGTACGGCTTTTTGGTAAGGCCGATTTTTTAAATCCGGGAGGAAGCAGCAAGGACAGGGCGGCTCTTTATATGATACAGGAGGCGGAGGACAGAGGCCTTCTAGGTGAAGGAAGTGTAATAATAGAGCCCACCAGCGGAAACACCGGAATTGCTTTAGCCTATATTGGAAAACATAAGGGTTACAGAGTAATCCTTACCATACCCTCCTCCATGAGCATTGAAAGAAGAGAGCTGTTAAAGGCTTATGGGGCAGAGCTTGTGCTGACAGAACCTGAAAAGGGGATGGAAGGCGCTATTATAGAGGCTTTAAGGCTTAAGGAAGAAATAAAAAACTCCTATATGCCAAATCAGTTTGAGAATATGGCTAATGTAAGGGCACATTATGAAACTACGGGACCTGAAATCTACAAGGCTCTCAGAGGAGAGGTAAACGGTTTTATAGCCGGTATCGGTACAGGCGGCACTATTTCAGGCACAGGTAAATTCTTAAAGGAAATGAACAGGAGAATAGAGATAATAGGCATTGAACCCTTTAACTCTCAAGCCATTTTGAAGGGTGAAAAAGGGCCTCATAAGCTTCAGGGAATAGGTGCGGGATTTATTCCTCCCATTCTTAACAAAGATGTAATAGACAGAATAGTTCCCGTTAAGGATGAGGAAGGGTTTTCAGGAACGAGGCTGCTTTTGGAAAAGGAAAGTCTGCTTTGCGGTATATCTTCAGGCGCATCTGTTTTTGCGGCTTTAAAAGTTTTAGGGGACAGGAAATACGAAGGGGGCACCTTTGTCATTTTTCTCCATGACAGAGGTGAAAGATACTTGTCTTCAGAAGTATTCAAGGAAGGGTAACATGGGAAAATTTAGAGATGATTTAAAATCCTTTCAAAGGAGGGATCCTGCTGCAAGAAACGGTCTGGAGGTATTCCTTCTTTACTCAGGATTTCATGCTGTTTTTTATTACAGGATTGCTCACTGGTTTCACAACCATGGTATGAAATTTATGGCAAGAGCCATATCTCAATTTGCCAGATTTCTTACAGGCATTGAGATACATCCTGCAGCTGTCATAGGCAGAGGCCTGTTTATAGACCACGGCTCAGGAGTAGTTATTGGGGAGACTACAGAGATTGGAGATTACTGTACCTTGTATCAAGGTGTAACTTTAGGCGGAACGGGTATAGAGCAGGGTAAACGCCATCCTACCTTGGAGGACCATGTGCTGGTAGGCGCAGGGGCAAAGGTTTTAGGACCTTTTAGGGTTGGAAAGCATGCGAAAATCGCAGCAGGTGCCGTGGTTTTAACCGAGGTGCCGGAGTACGGAACGGCTGTTGGTGTGCCTGCAAAAATCCTAACAGGTAAAAAGACATATTCTGAAGATGAAAAACAGGAAGAGGAGGCTTTAGACCATATTCATATAGAGGATCCTGTTATGATAGAAATTATTAGGATGGAAAAACAGATTAAGGCCTTTGAGAAAAGACTTAAAGACCTGGAGAAAAAATAAAGGATATATTTTTCCTCCAGGTCTTCTTTAAAGTTTTCTTATTGAAAGCCCTGTCCTATGACCGTTTAAGTCCACCTCCTCCAGGCTGTTATCGCCTTTAAGGATTGAAAGGGACAAGGTCTCTTCCATGATGTAATCCTTATACTTATTAATTGCATCCTCCACCTTTGAATCTGCGGCAATACGTATTTCAATATTGTCCATCATCTCAAAGTCTTTCTGTTTCCGCATCTGTTGAACTTTTGAAACAAGCTCCCTTGCCAGACCCTCCAGCAGCAAGTCATCCGTAATGTGGGTGTCAAGGATTGCAAAAAGATTGTTTCCCATTCCTGCAGTGAAGCCTTCTTTTGCCTCCACCTTAATATCTATATAGTCCTTGGAAACAGCAAAGGGCTCCTCTTGTAGAACAACATTTACTGTTCCTTCTTTTTCGAAAGCTCCAATAAGATCATGAGGATTCTGCTCTGCAAGGAAGACGGAAAAATCTTTAATCCTTTGACCTAGAGCAGGTCCTGCCACTTTGAAGTTGGGTTTTAAGGAGAAGTCAATGAAGCTTTCAAGGTCTTTTTCAAAGATTACTTCCTTTACATTCAACTCCTCTTCAATCAGCGGAGAAAGATCTTTAATAAGCTCTTCATACTTTCCGTCCACAAGGATCTTTTGAAGGGGTTGTCTGACTTTAATTCTTTCCTTTTCTCTGATGCTTCTACCAAGGGTTACAAGATCTCTTACAAGATCCATCCTTTCCTACACATTGCAATCAACCAGCTTTTCATCGTATAGAGGGAAGAAGGAAATGTGGACAGATTCTTCTCCTGTCAGGTTAGTGTAGATTTCATCTGTAATAAACGGGGCTATGGGGGCGGCCAGCTGACATACACCCTTTAAAACCTCAAAGGTGGTTGCGTAAACTGATTTTTTATCCTCAATCATATCTTTTGGATAAAACCTTCTTCTCGCCCTTCTTATATACCAGTTGGAAAAATCCTCGGAAACAAAATCCTGAATCTTTCTCACGGATTTCATATGGTCATAGCGATCCATATCAAAGGTTACCTCTTTTATGAGATTGTGGTATTTACTCAGTATCCATCTGTCAAGCTCCGGCCTTTTTTCATAATCCACAAAGAGTGAAGCAGGGTCGGCCTCATCCTGATTTGCATAGAGCAGGAAGAAGTTGTAAACATTTCTTAAGGTGGTGAAAAACTTGCTGATCACTTCCTTTAATCCATCCTCATCAAACCTTGTAGGCGACCAGGCAGGGGATACATAGAGGAGATACCACCTTGTGGCGTCTGCGCCGTACTTATCGAACATTTCAAAAGGATCAACGGTGTTGCCTCTTGATTTGCTCATTTTTTTACCATCCTTATCAAGGATTAAATCGTTTACCAAAACATTCTTATAAGGCGATTGACCTTTAATAAAGGTGGAAATTGCCATAAGGGAGTAGAACCAGCCCCTGGTCTGATCAATACCTTCACAGATAAAGTCTGCCGGGAACAGCTCGTCTTCAAATATATCCTTGTTTTCAAAAGGATAATGCCACTGGGCAAAGGGCATGGCTCCCGAATCAAACCAGCAGTCCATAACCTCGGGGATTCTTTCCATGGTCTTTCCGCATTTTTCACACTTGATATGAATATCAACCACATTAGGCCTGTGAAGCTCAATATCAAGGGAGATATCCTCTATGGCCTTGTCCTTAAGCTCCTGTCTTGAGCCTATACACTCCAAGTGGCCGCATTTGCAGCGCCAGATTGGAATGGGAGTCCCCCAATATCTGTTCCTAGAAATTGCCCAGTCCTTTACTTCCTCCAGCCAGTTGCCGAACCTTTTTTCTCCCACAAAGTCGGGGTACCAGTTAACAGAGTTGTTGTTGTCTAATAAATTCCGCCTCAGCTTTGTCATCTCTATGTACCAAGAGGGCTTTGCAAAGTAAATCAAAGGTGTGGAGCATCTCCAGCAGTGAGGATAGTTATGCTCGATTTTCTCCTTTGAAAGGATTTTGTTGTCCTGAGCCAGATATTTAATAATATCCACATCAAGACCTTCCTCCATTACAAAACGACCTTTCCAGGGAGTTTCAGTGTAAGCACCTTCTTCATCTACAGGGCTTGGAACAGGCAGGTCATATTTTCTGCCCGTATTATAGTCATCCTCACCAAAGGCAGGAGCTGAATGAACTATGCCTGTACCGTCTTCAACGGAAACGTAATCCCCTAAAGTTATATAGAAAGCTTTTTTTGAAGAGTCTACTTTTATAAAGGGCATCAGCTGTTCATATTCAATGAATTCCAGATCCTTTCCCTTAAGCTCTTCCAAAACATCGTATTTTCCTTCTCCCAGCACCTTGTCTGCCAAAGCTTTTGCCAAATAAAGGATTTCCCCTTTGGCAGTTTCCAGGTCTTCGTGAGCTCTGACCTTCACATAATCAATATCAGCTCCTA
>JAAZGD010000106.1 GCA_012511395.1 Clostridiales bacterium | reverse complement strand
GAATAGATGAGGCCTACGGTAAAAAAGGTCAGAAGGTTTTGGATATGAATTACAAGGCAGTGGATTTAGGCATTAAGGGCGTAGTTGAAATACCTGTACCTTCAGAGTGGAAAAAGATTAATGTTAAGAAGGAGGAAAGCTGTTATCCTGAGTTTATTCAGAACGTACTTGTTCCCATGAACCGCCAGGAAGGAGACAGCCTGCCTGTAAGCACCTTTGTGGGAAGAGAAGACGGAACCTTCCCTATGGGTACAAGCAAGTATGAAAAAAGAGGAGTTGCAATGCATATTCCTCAATGGATTCCGGAAAACTGCATACAGTGCGGTCAGTGTTCCTTCGTCTGTCCTCATGCTGCAATCAGAGTCTTCGTTTTGGATGAAGAGGAGGCAAAGAGAGCACCTTCAGAATTTGTAACCATACCTTCTTCTGAAAAAGCTTTCAAAGGTCAAGGATATCGTATTCAGGTGTCGCCTCTTGACTGCATGGGTTGCGGAAACTGTGCCGATATATGTTTGGCAAAGGATAAAGCCTTGGTGATGAAACCTTTTGAGGAAGTAGTCAAGGAAGCCGCAAACTGGGAGTTTTCAGAAACTGTATCCTATAAAGCAGATAAGGTGAACAAAAATACTATTAAGGGAAGCCAATTTGCGTTTCCGTATATGGAATTTTCAGGAGCCTGTGCAGGCTGCGGGGAAACTCCATATATCAAACTCATAACACAGCTTTATGGAGACAGAATGATTATAGCAAATGCTACGGGCTGTTCCTCAATCTGGGGAGCTTCAGCACCTTCAATGCCTTATTGTACAGATAAGGATGGAAGAGGGCCGGCCTGGGCAAATTCGCTCTTTGAAGATAATGCAGAATACGGCTACGGTATGGTACTTGCTTCAAAGCAGATCAGAGAAGGTCTTGTGCTTTCCATGAATGAGCTGCTTGATTTAAAACCTCCCAAGAGTGTTAAGGAAGCTGTATCCTTGTGGATTGAAGGAAAGGACAAGGGGGAAGGGACGCGAGAAAGAGGAGAGGCTTTAAGAAAAGCTTTAACAGACTTTAAGCCTGAAGATAAAAAGGTTAAAAAGCTTAAGGAAGAGATTCTTCAAAAGGAAGAGTACTTTGTAAAACCTTCCGTATGGGCAGTAGGGGGAGACGGCTGGGCTTATGATATAGGCTATGGAGGCTTGGACCATGTTCTTGCATCAGGTGAAAATATTAATGTACTTGTATTTGATACAGAGGTTTATTCAAATACGGGAGGTCAGGCAAGCAAGGCTACTCCTGAAGCAGCCGTTGCAAAATTTGCAGCATCGGGCATGAGCATTAAGAAAAAGGATCTTGGAAGGCTTGCCATGACTTATGGTTATGTATATGTGGCACAGGTCGGGATGGGTGCAGACAAGAACCAGCTTTTGAAGGCTGTAACGGAAGCTGAAAGCTATGATGGACCTTCTTTGATAATCGCATATTCACCTTGCATAAATCACGGGATCATAGAAGGAATGAACAAGTCTCAGGAAAGCATTAAAAAAGCTGTAGATTCAGGGTATTGGCATCTATATAGATATAATCCTATGAAGGAAGCTTTAGGGGAAAATCCATTCACCCTTGATTCTAAAGAACCTAAAATGCCGTTCAGAGAGTTTTTGCTGACTCAGAACAGATCTGCTTCCTTATTGAAGGAATTCCCTGAAGAAGGTGAAAAGCTCTTTGAGGCTTCTGAAAAAAGCGCACGGGAAAGATATTTAACTTATAAGAGAATGGCTGAGGAAGGCCCCCTGTTCCCCAAGGAAAAGGAAGAGGAACCTGAAGTCCCTAAGGTAGAAGAGTAAAAAATCGGCCCCCTTACAAGGGGGCTTTTAGATTGCATACATCTATCCATTCCATGGACTTGCTATATTTGAAAAGTTCATCCGGCGTCATTTTAATGGCGCTGTTACCCGTTCCCGCAGCAGGATATAGAACATCAAATCTTTTCATGGATATATCTGAATATATCTTCACTTCTTCATTATCTATATTAAAAGCGCATACTCCTCCCACAGGATGACCTGTATAGTGGAGGACTAAATCAGGGGGCAGCATTTTTGCTTTAAATCCGAACAGCTGTTTAAACTTTGAGTTGCTTATTTTAGTATCCCCTGCCGTCTGAATCAGTATGCAACCTTCATCTGCCTGGAAGGACATGGTTTTGCATATTCTGGCAGGCTCAGTGCCTAAAGCTGCCGCTGCCAGCTCCACTGTTTCTGTCCCTACATCAAATTCAATAATCTCTCCTGAGAATCCCATGTTTTCAAGGTAGTCTCTTACTTTTGATACGCCCATTATTTTTTGCCTCTCTTTCCAAAGAGATATTATATACAGGAGGGGAGGATCTATCAAGAGTTAGTAGAATAATACAAAAAAATATCCTATCATTTGTAGTAAATCACAATTTCTCTTCTTGACATAGGGTGGCTTATCAAGTATAGTAAATTAGTGATTTTTTCACAGCAATCATATCTTTATATTAAGAGAATAACGATTAAAGGAGGTTATTCCCATGGACAGTAAAAAAGGACAATGGGGAAGTAATTTCGGGTTCCTGATGGCGGCTGTAGGATCTGCAGTAGGCCTTGGAAATATCTGGGGATTTCCCTACAAAATGGGTATCAGCGGAGGCTTTGCTTTCCTGCTGATTTATCTGGTGCTAGCGGTGCTTGTGGGCTTCGTTATCATGCTAGGCGAGTTAGTTATTGGACGTAAGACAGGAAAAGGTGTTCTTGCTGCTTACCAAGACTTAAGCGCAAATTATGCGTGGATTGGTTGGATGGGTACTATATGTCCTTTCCTGATCATGTCATTCTACACAGTACTTGGCGGATATGCCATCAAGTACATGGTAGCCAATCTTGGAGACTTTTTCCACGCAAGCTGGGGTGTTGCCGGAATGGACAGCGGTGCATTTTTCGGAAATTTCTTGGTTCAGCCTGTACAGGGCATCATCTACACTTTCATATTCCTGCTTATTACCTATCTTATTGTTAGAGGAGGCGTTCAGAAGGGTATTGAGGCATTCTCCGTAATAGCTATGCCTGCACTTTTTGTACTGTTATTAATTGCTATCCTTCGTTCCTTAACATTACCGGGAGCAATGGAAGGGTTGGCATTTATGTTCAAACCAAACTTTGAGGTATTTAACGGAACAGGCTGGATTACAGTACTAGGTCGTGCAGGAGGACAGATGTTCTTCTCATTATCACTTGGTATGGGATGTATGATTACTTATGGATCATACCTTCAAAAGAAAGAGAACATTGAAAAGAATGCTATTATGATTCCTTTCCTTGACACTCTTGTAGCTGTTATGGCTGGAATGGCTGTAATGCCTGCAGTATTTGCATTCGGTATGGAACCAGGCGGTGGCCCAGGACTTCTCTTCGTTACATTACAGGGAGTATTTGCTGCTATGGGAGGAATCGGTCCAATCTTTGGATTCCTGTTCTATCTCTTCATAGTATTAGCTGCTATATCATCTGCTATTTCACTTCTTGAAGTTGCAACTGCTACATTTATTGACAAAGCAATTGCAAAAGGGAAAGAGCCAAACAGACATATGGCAACATTATGGTGTTCTGTAGGTATCTTCGCATTAGCAATAATCGTTGCAGCAGATGGACTTGGCTCAAACGGACTTCCAATGCCTTTAGGATTCATCTGGCTTGATTTCTTTGACCTCTTCTCTGAAGGTATCATGATGCCTCTTGGAGCTTTAGCTATGTCCTTAATAATTGGATGGAAGCTGGGGCCTGATTGGATGGAGGATGAAATTACCGCAAGCGGTCACAAATGGTCCGGAAAGACTTTTGCTATGGTTTGCTTCAGATACATAGCACCCCTTGGAATGGTGTTCATCCTTATTGGACAGCTAAACGGCTTCTTCGGATGGGGACTCTTCTAGGAATTATAAGGCTATACTTAAGGGACGCGCTTTTCAGAGCGTGTCCTTTTTTTAAAAGACTGTGATATAATGTTTGGGTAAAATATATGGACCTTAAACCACAGGAGACAAGTTTATGAAAAGTAAGAAGAAATTCATCATACCTTTAGGGATACTGGCCATAGCTTTAGTTTTGGCAATAGTATTGAAGATGACAGGGGTTCTGTCGGGAATTCCTCAAGGAGTGCCTGTTACTTTAGGCACTGTGGAAGTGACAGATGTAAAAGAAACCATTGTGGTAAAAGGCACCGTTACAGGGGAGACGAGAGCTGAATTGGCAGGAGCTATAGGATATCAGGTGAAGGAGCTTTTAGTAAGAGAGGGAGATATGGTCAAAAAGGATCAGGTCCTTGCAAAGCTTGTATCGGGAGTCCAACCTCAGCAGGGCTCTGCCAGCTTGACAGAAAGCGCCAGGCTTGAGTATATGGCTGCTCAAACTCTTTACAAGGAAGGTGCCATCAGCAGGGCAGATTACTTGAGAGCAAAGGGTGCTTATGAAAACGCTCTTTTGATGTCAGGCAACATTACATTAAAGAGCCCCTTTGAAGGAACTGTAACAAGAGTGTCTCAGGATGAAGGGACATATATATCAGGGACAAACCCTTTAATAGTTGTGGAGGATTTATCTTCCTTAAAGATGGAAGTTAAGATAAATGAGTACAGCATATCCAAGGTTAAGGTGGGTCAAAGGGTAATAATCACCTCGGAGGTTTTAGGTGACAGAAAGCTTTCCGGTGTGGTGGAAAGCATATCATTATCGGGAGAACAGAAGGATATGACTTCACAGGAGAGGGTTGTGCCTGTAATGGTATTAATAAACAAGGAAGACTCAGGGCTTCTTTCGGGAGTAACTGCAAAGGCTGAATTGTTACTTGCAGAAGCCAACAATGTGGTATCGGTTCCTATAGTCAGCGTTATGGAAGATCCTGTAACTAAAGAAGCCTTTGTTTTCGTTTTTAAAGATGGAATCGTAAGCAAAACACCTGTAACCTTAGGCGTGGAAGGAGATTTTAGTATTGAGGTTAAAGGGACAAAGCTTGTTTTAGGCGACCAGGTTGTCCTCAATGCTCCTGATACTCTAGAGGATCAGGGTCAAGCCTTTGATCTTAACAAGCTAAGAAAAGAGAAGTAATGACAGAAGCTATAAGAATAGAAGAGTTAACAAAAATTTACGGCATGGGAGTTCAGCAGGTGCTGGCTCTTGATAAGGTTTCTCTCACAGTTAACAGAGGGGAATTTGTTGCCATTATAGGAGCTTCAGGGTCCGGGAAATCTACTTTCATGAATGTGGTAGGCTGTCTTGACAGAGCCACTTCGGGAGAATACTTTCTTGAAGGAATAAATATAAAGGATAAGACTGATGATGAGCTTTCACATATAAGGAATAGATATGTGGGCTTCGTTCTTCAGTCTTCTAATCTTGTTTCCAGAACATCGGCTTTCAGAAACATTGAGCTTCCCATGATCTATTCGAAAATCCCAAAGGCAGAAAGAGAAGAAAGAACAAGAAAGATTCTTATAGAGGTAGGCCTTTCAGACAGAGGCCACCATATGCCTAACGAGCTTTCAGGAGGGCAGAAACAGAGAGTGGCTATTGCAAGGGCTATGGCAAATGATCCTTCCCTGCTTTTGGCAGATGAGCCTACAGGAAATCTGGACTCAAAGACCTCCTTAGAAATAATGGATATCTTTACAAGGCTGAACAAAGAAAAGGGTGCCACAATCCTTTTAGTAACCCATGAAAGAAGCATAGCAGAATGTGCTGACAGAATAATTACATTCCACGACGGCAAAATAGCCGGGGATGAGAGGACTAAAGGTAAAGGAGGGAACTCCTAATGCTGCTTTTTGAAAATATAAAGCTTGCTATTACAGCAATTAAAGCAAATTCCTTAAGGTCCTTTCTAACCATGCTGGGCATAATAATAGGAATCAGCTCCGTGATTTCAATCTCCTCCATAGGAGCTTCTGCAAAGGGGGTTGTTAGCGATGAATTTGAAAGCATCGGTGAAGCATACATGTTTATAATGGTGAACTATTCTGAGATGATGGAAGTTTACATGGATTACAGTGTAGGCTTTTCCGACCTATTTACAGTAGATGATGTGGAAGCTTTAAAAAAGAGATTTCCTGAAGATGTGAAATATGCAGTTCCCTATACCTTTAACCAAGGAAGATCAAGGATTGGAAGAAATGAAATCGACATATCTTTGATAGGGATAGATCAAGGATACGATCAATTTAATAAAACTATTGAGATAGTATACGGCTCTATGATTTCAGAACAGGATGTAAGAGGAAAAAAGGATAGGATTGTTATAGACACAAAATGTGCCCTTAAGCTCTACGGCCGTGAAAATGTAGTAGGTGAGATTATGCCCTTAAACATGAGTGGCGGAGAAAGAGATTTCATAATAACAGGTGTCTATTATATGAAAGATACTTTAGCCAGTAAAATGTCTGCTGCCATGGGCATGAGCACCTATACAGGCTATGCCCCCTATACTTCACTTTTGACAGGAGATGGATATTCTTCATATATAGAGGTTTACGGGAACCCAAATAAAGATGTTAAGCAGCAGGGTGATGATATCTCAAGGTATATGGAGAGAGTAAAGGATAAGACTCCCGGTTTTTATATGACGGAGACTGCTGAAGGACAACAGAAGGCTGTGAACCAGGTCCTTGGGGTTCTGTCTATAGCCATAGGCACCATTGCTGCCATATCCTTAGTAGTGGGAGGTATCGGCATAATGAATATTATGCTGGTGTCAGTTACTGAAAGAACAAGAGAGATAGGTATAAGAAAGGCTCTTGGTGCAAGAACCAAGGACATCCTTACGCAGTTTCTCATAGAAGCAGTTATCCTTTCCATAATGGGAGGCATAATTGGAACTGTGCTGGGCATTGTTATAGCAACTGTTGGAATGAAAATAGCCGGCGTTTCAGTAGTTATCCAACCTTTAGTAGTTTTGATGGCAGTAGTATTCTCAGGAGCAGTAGGATTGTTCTTTGGAATTTTCCCCGCAAGAAGGGCTGCAAAGCTTGATCCTATTGAGGCTCTAAGATACGAATAAAAAATCCGGCTTTCGCCGGTTTTTTATTTTCTCTTGTTTATGGGCACATAACTTCTTAAGGGCTGTATGCTGTCGTAAGCAGGACGCATTAGCTTACCGCCTCCTGTAATCTCTTCAAGTCTGTGAGCACACCAGCCTGCCACTCTGGCAGTAGCAAACAATGGTGTTGCTATATCTATAGGAATATTTAAAGCGCTGTAGACAAAACCTGAATACAGGTCCACATTGGCAGGCATGTTAACATCTTTGCCTGTCTTTTCGGAATACAGCTTTGGGGCGATTTTTTCTATGTATTCATACAATGCGAATTCGTTTTCCAAACCCTTTGATTCAGCTAACTTTTTTGCCATGGTTTTCAAGATGATAGCCCTGGGATCCGATATTGTATAGATAGCATGACCAAGGCCGTAAATAAGGCCTGTGCCATCGTTGGCTTTGCATTCAAGTATTGCGCGTAAATACTGTTCTATTTCAGCTTTGTCAGTAATGTCCTTAACGTTTTCCTTAAGGTCATTTATCATGTTAATAACGGAAATATTTGCACCGCCGTGTCTTGGCCCCTTCAATGAGCCTACTGCCGCTGAAATTGCAGAATACGTATCTGTGGCAGCGGAGGTTACTATGTGTGTGGTAAGGGTGGAGTTGTTTCCTCCGCCATGCTCTGCATGAAGAACTAAGGATAAATCAAGAAGCTTTGCTTCCATCTTCGTATATTCACCGTCTGCCCTTAACATCCTTAAAATATTTTCTGCTGTGCTTAATTCGGGTATAGGGTGATGAAGGTGTAAGCTTTCCTGATGATAATAATTTCTCTTTGCCTGATAGCCATAGGAGATAAGGGTAGGAAAGAAGCCGATTAAAGCAACTGACTGCCTTAGAACATTATTTACAGATATGTCGTCAGGATTATCATCATAGGAATAAAGAGCAAGTATACTTCTTGCAAGCTTGTTCATTATATTGTTTGAAGGCGCAGTGAGGATCATGTCCCTTGCAAAATTTGCAGGGAGTTCCCTGTGCATCCCCAGTATTTTTTTGAAAGTATCCAATTCTTCGGCTGTAGGGAGTTCTCCCAGCAAAAGAAGATAAGTAGCCTCTTCAAAACCGAAGCGATCTTCTTTTATACAGCTGGTCACAAGATCTTTAACACTATAACCTCTATAATACAACTCCCCCGGGACTGGAATCTTGTTCCCGTCAGAATCCATTTTATATCCGATTACATCCCCGATTCTGGTTAATCCCACCACAACACCGGTGCCGTTTGCATTTCTCAAGCCTCTTTTTACATCGTGTTTAATGTATAATTCTTCGGGAATTTTTCCCGATTCTTTTAAATCCTGTGCAGCATTGTTTAAAAAAGCTTCTTCACTGTTTGTGGGAGCCTGTTTGGGGTTCTTCTCCGCAATGAAATGAGCAGTACCGATTATTCTTTCTTTTAAAGTACCCATAGGCAAGCCTCCTTAATTGTCGTAATTTTATTAACAATTCAATCTACTTTCAGCAGATGTGGCATTATATCATAGAAAAAGTGCTTTAACAATATAAACCGATGATGTATACAATATGGACTCGGGTATAGAAAAGGTAAAAATTCTTTGGTATACTAATAAGGTTAATGAGGGAGTTTGGAATGGCAGAAAGATTTACAATTAAATCTGATTTCAAAATGATGGGAGACCAGTCCTCTGCTGTAAATATTCTGGCGGATAATATTCTTAAAGGTAAAAAGCATCAGACCCTTATGGGGGTAACAGGCTCGGGGAAAACATTTACCATGGCCAATGTAATAGAAAAGGTGCAAAAACCAACTCTGGTAATTTCCCATAATAAAACCTTGGCCGCCCAGCTTCACGGAGAGTTTAAAGAGTTTTTCCCGGACAATGCTGTGGAATACTTTGTAAGCTATTATGATTATTATCAGCCTGAGGCTTACGTTCCTTCAACAGATACATATATTGAGAAGGATTCAGATATAAACGATGAAATAGAAAAATTGAGACACTCGGCTACCGCTTCTCTTGCTGAAAGAAAAGATGTTATAGTGGTGGCTTCTGTTTCCTGTATCTTCGGTGTTGGGAACCCTGTGGACTATGAAAGCCAGTGTCTGTCCATAAGGCCCGGCATTCAAAAAAGCCGCCAGGAAATTTTAAGGAAGCTGGTGGATATTCAATATACTAGAAATGAAATGGGCTTCGAAAGAGGAACCTTTAGAGCAAGGGGAGATGTAATCGATATCTTCCCCCAAGGGGCAGACAGCGCTGTGAGAGTGGAGCTTTTCGGTGATGAAATAGAAAGCATAAGAGAGCTGAATTTCGTTACAGGGGAGGTTATGGCAAAAAGAGATCATATTGCAATATTCCCTGCCTCCCATTATGTAACCACTAAAGAAAATATGGAGAGAGCACTTGTGGGAATAGAGGAGGAGCTGGAGGAACGAATCCTCTGGTTCAGAAAAGAGAACAAGCTGCTGGAAGCTCAAAGAATAGAACAGAGAACCAGATACGACCTTGAGATGCTAAGAGAGATAGGGATGTGCAAGGGCATTGAAAATTATGCCAGGTACATGAGCAATCTGAAGCCCGGGGAAAAACCATACACCTTGATAGACTATTTCCCTGATGACTTTTTAATAATTCTTGATGAGTCCCATGTTATGCTGCCACAGCTTAGAGGTATGTATAAGGGCAATCTTTCAAGGAAAACTTCTTTGGTGGAATATGGTTTCAGACTTCCTTCAGCCCTTGATAACAGACCTTTAAGGTTTGAAGAATTTGAAGGCATGGTTAACCAAATCTTGTATGTAAGCGCTACACCTGCATCTTACGAAAGGGAACAGTCAGAAGGCATTACAGCAGAGCAGCTCATAAGGCCTACGGGGTTGCCGGACCCGCCTGTAACCGTTAAAAAAACTGAAGGTCAAATAGATGATCTGATGGAGGAGATTAACAAGGTAACGGAAAGAGGAGAAAGAGTTTTTGTAACTACTCTCACTAAAAAAATGGCAGAAAGCTTAGCCTCGTATTTACATAATATGGGTATAAAGGTTAAGTATCTCCATTCGGAAATAGATACCCTTGAAAGACTTGAGATAATAAGGGATTTAAGATTAGGAGAGTTTGATGTGCTTGTGGGGATAAACCTTTTAAGGGAAGGTCTTGATATTCCCGAAGTATCTTTAGTGGCAATTCTTGATGCAGATAAGGAAGGCTTCTTAAGAACGGAAACCTCCTTAATACAGACTATCGGCAGAGCTGCAAGGAACTTGAACGGCAGAGTCATAATGTATGCAGACACCATAAGCGATGCTATGAAAAGTGCCATGTCTGAAACGGACAGGAGAAGGAAGATTCAGGAGGAGTACAACAGGGAACACAACATTACACCTAAGACCATAGAAAAGGCCATTAGAGATGTAATTGAAATAACCCATAAGGAAGATGAGGCTTTAAGCTTCTATAAGGAAAGAAGGCCCAAGGAGCTTACGAAGAAGGAGCTTACAGTATATGTGAAGCAGCTGGAGAAGGAAATGAGGGAGGCTGCATCAAACCTGCAGTTTGAAAAGGCTGCAATGCTAAGGGATTTAATATTTGAATATAAGGTGGGCAGGTAAGGAGAACCATGTCTAAGGATATAGTAATAAAAGGCGCCAACGAACATAATTTAAGCAATTTGGATGTAACCATACCAAGGGACAAGCTTGTGGTAATTACAGGGCTTTCAGGCTCAGGGAAGTCCTCTTTGGCTTTCGATACAATTTATGCAGAAGGCCAAAGAAGGTATATGGAAAGTCTGTCCTCTTACGCAAGACAGTTTTTAGGGCAGATGGAAAAACCTGATGTGGAATCTATTGAAGGTTTATCGCCTACAATTGCCATAGATCAAAAGACTACCAGCAGGAACCCAAGATCTACCGTGGGCACAGTTACGGAAATTCATGATTATTTAAGACTGTTATATGCAAGGACAGGTATTCCCCATTGTCCTGTTTGCGGGCGCGAAATATCAAGTCAAACTGTTGACCAGATTGTAGATCATATTATGGAATATGAGGAAGGAACTAAAATTCTTGTGCTTGCTCCTGTTATCAGACATAGAAAAGGATCCTTTGAAAAGGTGCTGGACAGAATTAAAAGAGAAGGCTTCACAAGGGTAAGAGTGGATTCGGAAATCAAGAATTTAGATGATGATGAGATATCCTTAGAGAAGAACTATAAGCATACTATAGAAATAGTTGTAGACAGAATCACCCTTAAGGAAGGTGTGGAAAGCAGACTGGCTGAAGGTGTGGAGCTGGCTCTTCTTCATGGAGAGGGCCTTGTAAATATAATTGTAAACGATAAGGAGGAAAGGCTTTTTTCTTCAAAGCTTGCATGCCCCGACCACGGTGTAGCTCTGGAGGAGTTGGAGCCGAGAATGTTTTCCTTCAATACGCCTTTTGGAGCATGTCCTCACTGTGACGGTTTAGGATTTACACAGAACATTGACCCTGACCTCATTATTCCTGATCAGGATAAGACCATAGTGGCAGGAGCCTTATCAAATATCTTTGCATCCATGGAATATTCAGGAATCTACAGGCAGATGATTGCAGCATTGGCAAAAGAACACAATGTGGATATTACCAAGGTGCCCTATAAGGATTTACCGGAAAAATTTAAGGATGAACTGCTTTACGGTACAGGGGACAGACACATAAAGTACTACTACGAAAGCAGAAGTACAGATATGAAGTCATACAGGGACCATCCCTTTGAAGGTATCCTTCACAATCTGGAGAGAAGGTACAGGGAGACTAATTCAGGCTATATGAAGGAGAAGATGGAAAGCTATATGAGCGTTTCTATCTGTCCTGTGTGCTTTGGTAAAAGATTAAAGCCTGAGGTTTTGGCAGTTACTGTGGGAGATAAAAATATTTCCGAGATTTCAGATATGGCAGTAAAGCACCTGCTTATATTCATGGAGAACCTGAAGCAGAAACCGCAGCATGAGATAATAGCCCACCAGATTAAAAAGGAGATTAAAGCTAGGCTTACATTTTTATCGGATGTGGGCTTGGACTATTTGACGCTTTCAAGAGCGGCAGGATCTCTTTCAGGAGGAGAATCTCAAAGGATAAGGCTGGCCACTCAAATAGGCTCGGGCCTTGTGGGCGTTCTTTACATTCTTGATGAGCCAAGCATTGGACTTCATCAAAAGGACAACGCCAGACTTCTTGGAACCTTAAGACACTTAACGGATATTGGAAACACCCTTCTTGTGGTGGAACACGATGAAGAAACCATGTACCATGCAGATCATATTATTGACATAGGGCCGGGTGCGGGAATTCACGGCGGGAAGCTGGTGGTTCAAGGGACTGTTGAGGACATTAAGAACTGTGAAAAGTCAATTACAGGTAAATATTTACGAGGAGATAAAGTAATACCTGTTCCTGAAAAAAGAAGGGAAGGTAACGGCAGCTATATCGAAGTCATAGGGGCAGCTGAAAATAATCTTAAGGATATCGATGTTAAGTTTCCTTTGGGAAAATTTATTTGTGTTACAGGAGTGTCAGGCTCAGGAAAGAGCAGCCTTGTTAATCAGGTGCTCTATAAGCAGGCTGCATCCACCTTGTACCATTCAAAGGATAGGCCGGGAAAACATAAAGAGGTCTTAGGTCTTGAAAACATCGATAAGGTTATAGATATAGACCAGTCTCCCATAGGAAGAACTCCAAGGTCAAACCCCGCAACTTATACGGGCGTCTTTACCAATATCAGGGATTTGTTTTCTGAACTTAATGAAGCTAAGGTAAGAGGCTTTGGAAAGGGCCGTTTCAGTTTTAACGTTAAGGGAGGCAGATGTGAAGCTTGTTCAGGAGATGGGATTATAAAGATTGAGATGCACTTTCTGCCTGATATTTACGTGCCTTGCGAAGTGTGTCATGGAAAAAGGTATAATCGTGAAACCCTAGAGGTTAAATTTAAGGGGAAGAATATTTACGATGTTTTAGATATGACTGTTAATCAGGCTCTTGATTTCTTTGAAAACCAACCTGCTATTAACAGGAAGCTGACTACCCTTATGAAGGTGGGATTAGGCTTTATAAAGCTGGGACAGCCTTCCACCCAGCTTTCAGGCGGCGAGGCTCAGAGGATTAAGCTGGCAGAACAGCTTAGTAAAAGAAGTACAGGGAAAACACTTTACATTCTTGATGAGCCTACGACGGGCCTGCACTTTGATGATGTGGCGAAGCTTTTGAAGGTGCTTGATAAACTTTGCGATTCAGGAAACACTGTAATAGTAATTGAGCACAATCTAGATGTTATAAAAAGGGCGGACCATATAATTGATATAGGCCCTGACGGTGGAGATATGGGAGGTACTGTAGTGGCAACAGGAACTCCTGAAGAGCTGATTAAAAAGAAGAAGGTTTCCTATACTGGAGAATGGCTTTCCAAGGTGATTAGGAATGCGTAAAAGAGCATATATTTTAATGACGGCTATTGTATTTATGTGGGGCTACGAATATGTGGCGGCAAAGCATGCTCTTGAATCTTTAGAACCTATTGTTTTAGTATTTCTAAAATATTTGATAGCTCTTTTATGTCTCATACTTTTCAAGTTGAAAATTGACGGCACTTCATTTATCATAAAAAAAGATGTGCCTTACTATATAATATGCGCTATTTTTGGAGAGATAGTCTATTTCTGGGCTGAATACACAGCTATGGATTATATCCCCATAGCCCTTATTACTATCATTTTAGCCTTTGTGCCTGTGGCTTCAGTTATTACAGAGAAACTTATATATAAAGTGAGGGCAAATGCCAAAATTTACATGGGAATATTTTTCTGTATCATAGGTATAAGCTTTGTAGTAGGTGCAGATTTTTCCGTTCTCTTTTCGGGAAGGATTATAGGTTACCTTTTAAGCTTAGTTGCTGTCTTAAGCTGGAACGCCTACAACTTTGTTACGAGAAAGTTAACAGGTAACTTTACTGAGCTGACGCTTACTGTGAACCAACTTATAATGACAGTAATTATTTCAGCGCCTTTTGCTATAGCAAAAAGGCCACCTTTAACTGCCTTTACACCACAAGTTGTGGGTGGCATAATGTATCTAGGAATCATAAGTGCTGCTTTAGGGTTTCTTATGTATATCTTCGCTCTAAAAATTTTAGGGCCCACACCTACTGCTCTGTTTTCCAACTTTTTACCTATTACGGCAGCCCTTTTTGGGTGGGTTAGTTTACATGAAGTTATTTTACCCTTACAGATTTTAGGAGGCATACTGGTGATTATAGCCGGTTCCTTTGTAATAAGGGAGAAAGGCCGCTTGGAGGATCAAAGATTATGCAAAAAATAAACTATACTATGCTTACAGACTTTTATGAGCTTACTATGGCTAATGGTTACTTTGAGAATGGAATGGCTGAGGATATAGCATATTTTGATATGTTTTTTAGGCAGATTCCAGATAGAGGCGGCTTTGCCATAATGGCTGGTGTTGAGCAGCTTATGGAATATATGGAAAATCTTCGCTTTACAGAAGAAGATATTACTTTTTTAAGAGGCAAAGGAATTTTCAGTGAAGAGTTTCTAGAATACTTAAGAAACTTTAAGTTCCAATGCGATGTATGGTGTGTGCCTGAAGGTACGCCTATTTTCCCTGAAGAGCCAATCGTGACAGTAAGGGGCCCTGTAATTCAGGCTCAGTTTGTGGAAACTATGGTACTGCTTTTAATAAACCACCAAAGCCTTATAGCCACAAAAGCTAACAGAATAGTAAGAGCAGCTAAAGGTAGAGGAGTAATGGAGTTTGGAACAAGAAGGGCTCACGGAACGGCAGCTGCAGTTTACGGTTCAAGAGCTGCCTATATAGGAGGCTGTGTAGGGACAGCATGTACAGTTTCAGACAGAGACTTTGGAATAGAAGCCCTTGGCACCATGGCTCACAGTTGGGTTCAGATGTACGAATCGGAATATGAAGCCTTTAAAAAGTATGCGGAGTCCTATCCAGAAAACTGCACACTTCTTGTGGATACATATAATGTTTTAAAATCTGGGATTCCAAATGCCATTAAAGTTTTTAAGGAAACAAGGCCCAAGAAAATGGGCATAAGAATAGACTCAGGAGATATCTCCTATCTTACTAAAAGAAGCAGAGAGCTTTTAGATGAGGCAGGGTTAAAGGAATGCAAGATAGTAGTATCAAACTCTTTAGATGAATACATCATTAACGGTGTAATAGCCCAAGGCGCAGAGATCGATATTTTCGGAGTTGGTGAAAGATTGATTACTGCAAAATCAGACCCTGTCTTTGGTGGAGTCTATAAGCTGTCTGCCCTTGAAAGAAATGGCGAAATGATTCCAAAAATGAAGGTTTCTGAAAATGTGGACAAGATTACAAACCCCGGCTTTAAGACGCTATACAGG
>JAAZGD010000105.1 GCA_012511395.1 Clostridiales bacterium | reverse complement strand
CTATAGGCATGCCTCCAAAACCTTTAACCATCTCTTCATATATGTACGCCTTTCCCTGTCTCACATTTACATGAAGCAAAAGGTCCGGGTTATGCACATCTACTTTTATATCATCTATATTTTTTAGGATTGCCGCTCCTGTAATTCTTCCTATATCAGGAGATTGTACAGCATAAGTTTTGTCAGATCTTTTCCCTTCAACTTTAAAGGTTTCTATCTTTCTTCCGGCTTTAAGCTCCTTTACAAATAAGGATGCCTCCATGGAAATCTCCTCTATATCACTTCCCGTTTCAATGGCGGGACTTATGGATGCAATGCCAAAAACCTTTTTAAGCTCTCCCAGTATTTTATCTGTGGGAATGCTTTTATCTGCTTTTAAGATAATAAGGCCCTGCTCTCTTTTTAGTGATATTTCCCCTTCACTCTTAAGCTTTTCAAGCCTTTCCCTGATTTTAGACAGCAAAACCTTCTCAAAGTACGGTTTGTTCCGACCTTTAAGAGCAATTTCCCCAAATCTTATAATCAGAGTTTGTTCTTCCATATCAGCCTCTTACCGATAAAGTTTTACTTCTTATGCCTTTTACTGCTCTTTTTACTTCTTCTATAACGTAATCCAGTTTTTCTAAGCTTAAGGGTTGGAAAAAGCTGAATCTGATTGCTGAATCCACCTCCTCAACAGAACGTCCCATGGATAAAAGCACATGGCTTTTATCCTTAAAGTTGGAAGAGCAGGCTGAACCTGTAGAGACGTATATTCCCTTTTCTTCCAAAATATGAAGAACCACTTCTGCCTTGGCTCCCAAAAAACTGACATTCATAATATAGGGTGAAAACTTGTCAATATCCATAAGGCCATTTAGCTTAACATCCTTAACTTCTTCAATAAACCCCTTGTAAAGATATTCCTTCATCTCCTGAACCTGGGTTCTGTTATTGTAAAAAGTATTTTTGCCTTCCTTGACGCTTAAATCAAAGGCAATAATTCCCGTCACATTTTCAGTGCCTGAACGAAAGCCCTTCTCCTGACCGCCTCCATACACTAATGGCAACAAGGGTATTTTTTCCTTAATCACCAGGGCTCCTGTACCCTTTAAACCGCCCACCTTGTGAGAGGATATAGTTATAAAGTCAGCTTCCCTTGGGGAAGGAATCTTTAAAAATCCCTGGATACAGTCGTTATGAACATAAGTATTTTTATTAATCCCCTTAACTCCTTTACTTATGTCATCTACAAAAAAGATTGCTCCCGTTTCATTATTTACCTGCATTATTGATACTAAAAAAGTATCTTCTGTTACAAACTCTGTAACCTCATCCTTTAAAAGGCCATTTTCATCTACATCAAGATAGACAATATCAAAGCCTTGCTCTTTTAAGTATTTAAGGGGTTCCAAAACAGAAGGATGCTCCACTTTAGTAGTTATTATCCTTTTCCCTTTATTTATTTTTTTTCCAGCCAAACCAAAAATTACGCTGTTGTTTCCCTCAGTTCCCGAAGAATTAAAGTACACTTCTTTAGGCGTAACAAAAAGAGCAGAGCTTATTTCTTCTCTTGCCTCTCTAATGGCCTTTTCACTTTTCATACCTAGGCTGTGCAAGGAACTGGGATTGCCAAAATACTCTTTTGTTATAGTCTTAATGTTTGTAATAACAAAAGAAGAAGGCTTAGTTGTAGCAGCATTGTCTAAATAGATCATAATTACATGATTCCTTCTATGAACTTCTTGAAATCACTTAAAATAGTATCCATATCAGCTGATTCATCATCCAGTGCAAGACCATAAAATGGCGGAACCTTAACGCCTCTTTCCTCCATCTCTTTTTTCAGCTCTTCAATATAGACACCGGAGCCTTCAATAATTGCCTTGTTGTAATCAAAGTCAGCAGGACTTCCGCCCCATTCTTCATCCCAGCTTGTAATAGATACACCGCATGTTGGTGAGCCATCACATCCTAATATTGCCACAGTCTCATAGCCTTGCCTCTCGTATTCCACCATGTACGTTACTACTTGTTTTGCAAGGTCTCTGCAAAAGCTTCGAAAACCATAGCTGTCGTAAAGATTTTTAGTCTGCCACCATCTGTTAATCCCTAAATATAAAGTTTCAGGACATTGCATTTGATTTATTCCAAGGCCATAATCAGCCAGAATATCAAAGACCTCTTTACACATACCTGAATACCTGGCAAGGCCCATAACTTTGTTATTGGTATTCATAAGGCAGCTTGCCACAAATACGCTTTTTTTGCCTCTGTTATCTTCTTTTCTTTCCATGATTAATTACTCCTTTTTTTATTACTAAAAGTTCATGGGCAACTAAAGGGCCCATGGACAAACAAAACAACATAGCCCATTCCGTAAACGTTAAGTGTACAGTTTCAAATATTCCATTTAGGAATCCTGCTTCTGTTACAAGTATTTGAAGTAACAGCCCTGTAAAAAATGCCACAATCATCATAGGATTTTCTTTATGATTCATTTTAAAAACTGATTTATTTATGTCTCTCATACCAACTGCATTAAGTAACTGAGATACTGCGAAAAGTGTAAAGGCATAACTCTGTGCTTTTAGAATGTCACCGGTTGGTCCAATGAGATATGCAGTTAAGGTTACTGCCGCAATAACAGCACCAAAGGTCAATGTTAAAATATACCCGCCGTTTGCAAAAATACTTTCATTAGGATCCCTTGGTT
>JAAZGD010000104.1 GCA_012511395.1 Clostridiales bacterium | reverse complement strand
TTTAAGGACCTGTGGTCCAAAAAGTATTTACGAATAACCTCGGTCCTTTGGGTTGTATGGTTTGGCGTAAACTTCGGCTATTACGGCTTCGTGCTTTGGACACCCACATTGCTTCTTGGGAAAGGTTTTGATCTTGTTAAAAGCTTTGAATTTACCCTCATAATGTGTTTAGCCCAACTTCCCGGATACTATAGTGCAGCATTCCTTGTGGAAAGAATAGGCAGAAAGAAAGTGCTGTCAATATACTTTTTAGGTACTGCCATATCTGCTTGGCTATTTGGTCATGCAGGAACTTCTACAGAAGTTCTTATTTACGGAAGTCTCCTTTACTTCTTCGCACTGGGTGCCTGGGGATGTGTATATGCATACAGCCCCGAAGTATATCCAACTATAGCAAGAGGTACAGGTACAGGATGGGCCACATCCTTTGGAAGATTAGGTGCCTTCATAGCACCCTTTACAGTACCTGTAATCTACAGCTTCTATGGCAGTGAAACAGGGTTCACCTATGTGTTCATACTTCTAACCTTAGTATTTGCAGCAGTAGCAACAGTAGTGTTCCTCTTCGGCAAAGAAACCATGGGTAAATCCTTAGAAGAGATAAACAAATAAAACAACTAAACACAGTAGCCCGGCCAAGAATATGGTCGGGTTTTTATTTAATAGCATGTGTTTTCCTTGCCAAATAATAACTATAAATGAGATAATGAAAGCGACATTAATCTACATAGTAAAAAATATCTTATGAGGGAAGATATATGCTGAAACCTGGGTTATATGAGCAAGTAGTAAATGAAGAGATTATAAAAGAGCTTAAAAATTTTTCTGATGAGAAAAAGCTATTAGAGTCCATAGGCAAAGGCGAAGCTTCTAAGATACTTACTCAGTATGTATCTGAGATTATCGAACAACATTTAGAGTACATTAATAAGGGAGAAAAACCCTTAGAATCCCAGATAGAACTGATAAATAAAATAATTAATACTGTGATAGAAGGACTAAGAGAAGAAGACAGATTAAGCAAAAACATATCTTTAGATGGCAACATGCTTTTAGCCCTCTTAAAAGAAGAAGAAGCGCTTCCACCGGGCAAAAAAATAAAGGACTTTCCAAGACCAATTTCATCTTTGGCATTGAGCAGTCTTTTCACAGGACAAAAACATGAGCCACAACTGGAAACTGAATTCAATAAAGAAATCAGATCTTCTGACAGAATAGATATCCTAGTCTCATTTATTAAGTGGAGCGGATTAAGGCTTATTATGGAAGAACTGCGGGACTTCACAAATAGGGGAGGCCGTTTACGAGTTGTAACAACTTCCTATATGGGAGCTACGGACACCAAAGCAGTACTAGAATTAGCAAATTTGGATAATACGGAAGTAAAAATATCTTATGACACATAAAGAACGAGACTTCATGCAAAAGCCTATATCTTTAATAGAGATACGGGCTTTTCTGTTGCTTACATAGGTTCTTCTAATTTATCTAATGTGGCTATAACAAGTGGATTAGAGTGGAATGTAAAAATCGCAAAAAAAGATTTGCCTGAGACTATGGAAAAGATAGAGGCAACCTTTGAAGATTATTGGCGTTCAGAGGAATTTGAAACTTTTAAAGAAGAGAACACTAAAAAATTAAGGGACGCTTTAAAAAGTGAAAGAGCTTCAAAGCTTACAGAGATTGAATACTATTTCGATATAAATCCCTACCCTTACCAAGAAGCAATTTTAGAGGAATTAAAAGCAGAAAGAGAGCTGAGGCACAAGAGTAAAAATCTTATTGTAGCAGCCACAGGAACAGGTAAAACAGTTATTGCAGGCTTTGATTACAAAAGGTATTTAAGAGCCAACGGTGTTTCTAATTCCAAGTTGCTCTATATTGCTCACAGAAAAGAAATCTTAGAGCAAAGCGTAAAAACCTTTCGAGGAATATTGAGGGATCCAAACTTCGGAGAATTATATGTAGGGGAACATAAACCTGACAGTTTTGATTATCTTTTTGTATCTATTCAAACCATGAACATGAAAAAGCTTTGGGATATGCTTCCAAAGGATTATTACGACTATGTTGTTATTGATGAAATTCATCATATGCCGGCAAAGTCCTATCAAAAGCCCTTATTGCATTTTGAACCTAAAATATTGTTAGGTTTAACTGCTACACCAGAAAGACTGGATGGGAAAAGTGTTACTGAATTTTTCGATGACAGAATAGCAGCTGAAATACGTTTGCCTGAAGCTATCAATAGAAAGCTCCTATGCCCGTTTCAATATTTTGGAGTAACGGATACTGTTGATTTAAGCGAATTGAAATGGGTTAAAGGAAGCTATGATGTACATGAGCTTGAGAAGGTCTATTTTATAGACAAAGGACATGGAATGAGGCGTGTTGAACATATTGTTAGATCAATCAATAAGTACGTAACGGATATAGAAGATGTTAAAGGCTTAGGTTTTTGTGTTTCAGTAAATCATGCTAAATTTATGGAAGAGCAGTTTAATAAAATGGGGATACCTTCAATTAGCATTACGGGAGATACTAACACAGAAATCAGGAATGAAGCAAGAAATAAACTTTTAAATAGAGAAGTGAAGTTTATCTTTGCAGTAGACATCTATAACGAAGGTGTGGACATCCCGGAGATTAACACAGTGCTTTTCTTGCGCCCCACTGAATCCCTAACCGTTTTCCTGCAACAGCTGGGAAGAGGTTTAAGATTGGCAGAAGACAAAGATTGTCTAACAGTTTTGGATTTTGTGGGACAAGCAAATAAGCGATATAACTTTGAGGAGAAGTTTGAAGCGCTGATGATTAACACAAGAAGAGGTGTTGCAGAAGAAATCCGAAAAGGATTTATATATTTGCCAAAGGGCTGCTTCATTCAACTTGAGAAAAAGGCATCAGAAATAATTCTGAAAAATTTAGAGGAATCTTTTGATACAACTAAGGGCCTTGTATCAAGAATAAGAACATTCGAAGAGGATAGCGGACTGCCATTAACTATGGAAAATTTTCTTAATTACTACCACCTCACTATGGCAGATATTTATACTAAAGCACGCAGGCAAAGTTTTTATAGAATGTGTGTAGAGGCAGGTATCATGAAGGATTTCAACAATCCATTAGAAGAGAAAATCACAAAAGCTTTGAAAAGGCTTTCATTAATCGATTCCAGAAGATGGATAGAGTTTCTAACCAATATATTACCTTTAATTAACCACATAGCCTTA
>JAAZGD010000103.1 GCA_012511395.1 Clostridiales bacterium | reverse complement strand
CTTGTATACGATGAAAGCACCTCAGCCTCTTTAAAAAATCTCCATCTGTATCCTGAAAGATATATAACTATTTTAGGAGAGCAGGTAAAGCTTAAGGCTTATGGATCAAACAGCCTGTATGAAAAGGTATCCATAAGCGGCGATATAGCTTTTTCTGCAGATTCCGGTACAGTTTCAAACAATGCTTTCATTCCTCAAAAGATTGGCAGGTCAAAAATAACAGCCCTTTATCAGGGCCTTTCCGCAGAAGCGGAGATTGAAACAGTATCTGATGTAAACATTGTGTTGCCGGCTGATAAATGGAATCTAAGCCCTCAAAGCACCAAGAAGGTTACTGCAAAGCTGGCCTATGGGAAAATGATTCTTGACAATATTACACCCTCATTAACATTTAGTGCAGATGAGAAGATTGGAGCTATAGACAGTGAAGGTAATTTCAGGGCCGCCGCTCTAAAGAGCGAAGTACAGGGGTATATCACAGTAGGGTATATGAACAACACCGCAAAAATACTTGTGACGGTAACTCCAACCAAAATCGTGCCTGTTGAATTTCTTGATACGGCCTCCCACTGGGCAAAGAACTACATTGGAGTTCTTGCATCCATGGGTAAGGTACAAGGTGTGGGAGACAATATGTTCATGCCGGACTCCCCTCTTACCAGAGCGCAATTTGTAGCTTTCCTGGCAAAAGCCACTGACAATATCAATATTGAATCGGCTCAGACAGCAGGGTTTAAAGACGTAAATCAGAAGGACTGGTCTTACAATTATGTTAACTGGGGTTATCAGGAGGGTATAGTAAACGGCATGGGAGAAGGATTGTTTAAACCTGATGATCCAATAACCAGGGAGCAGATGGCTGTTATGCTCTGTAATTACGCTGTATATCAAAACTTTGCCCTACCTCAAAAGGAAGGCTTAAAGGTCAGCTTTAAAGATAAGAACAGAATCAGCTACTGGGCAATGGATTATGTTTATACAGTAGCAGGCTCAGAGATAATGACAGGAATGGGCGACAATACATTTATGCCCCAGGGTATTGCCACAAGAGGCCAGGCAGCAAAAATAATCCATGAATATATAGATTTGAGGGAAGGAATTAACGACTGAATATGATTAATGTAATAGAGCTTGAAAACGGTGTAAGAATTGTATACGAAATGATGGACCAGGTGGAAACTGTTTCTCTGGGAGTCTTTTTTAAAGCCGGCTCTTTAGATGAAAGAGAGGCAGATTATGGTGTCAGTCACTTTGTGGAGCATATGATGTTTAAGGGTACAAATAAAAGGAATGCAAGCCAGATAGCCGATGGCTTTGACAGGCTTGGAGGCTCAGTGAATGCATACACCTCAAGAGACCATACATGCTATTATTTTAAGACTACTGAGGACACTCTTTCTGAAGCCATGGACATACTTTTTGACATGCTTTCAGAGAGCACCTTTTTAGAAAAAGAAATGGAAAAAGAAAGACGGGTTATTCTGGAAGAGATTAAAATGCTGGAGGATCAGCCCGATGAGCTTTCTATAGAACAATGTACAAGGCTGGTGTTTAAGAACGATCCTTTGGAGCATGACATTGCAGGCTACAGCCATACCTTGATGAATATGAACAGTGACACTTTAAGGGACTACATAAAAGAAGAGTATGCAGCTAAAGATACGGTTGTGGCTGTTTCGGGAAAGTTTGATATTGAAGAAATAAAAGAAATAGTTCTTGAGAAGCTGTCCTGTTTAAGAAAGGAGAAAGAGGCAAAGGAAGTGCCTTTGGCAGTATATAATCCTTCAAAGGCTACAGTGGTAAAGGAGATCGAGCAGACTAATCTATGTTTGGGGACCAGGTTTACAACCTTGGACTCAGAGGATTATTACAGTGCTATATTTTATAATAATATTCTCGGAGGATCCATGAGCTCCAGGCTGTTTCAACATATAAGAGAGGAAAGAGGACTTGCCTACACAGTTATGAGCATGCCTCAGGTGATGGTAAGAGCAGGAGCACTCTTAATATATGCAGGGACTGCCCACGAAAAGGTGGATGAATGTATTGAGGGAATTCAGTCTGAGCTCTTGCAGATCAAGGAGAAGGGCATTTCCTCTGAGGAGCTGATTAAAGCCAAGAATCAGGGAAAGAGCAATATAGTTTTCAGTATGGAAAGAACTCAGAGCAGAATGATGTCTATGGGCAGGAATCTTCTTTTAATGAATAAGGTTATTACCCAAGAAGAGATGCTGGACAAAATAAACAAGGTTACAAAGGAGGATGTTAACAGAGTGGCCAATCTTTATTCAAGCCCTGAAAGCTTCTCTTATGTAGCGGTGTCTCCAAAGGAAAGTGTATTTTGATGAAAATTAAGATAGTCACTGAAACAGGCAATGTGCCTTCATATGAAACTAAGGGCTCATCAGGTATGGATTTGAGAGCCAAAGAAAATTATGTGTTGGAGCCTAAAGCCAGGTGCCTTGTAAAGACAGGACTTTTTATTGAACTTCCAAAGGGCTGTGAAGGTCAAATCAGAGGAAGTAGCGGATTGGCATTAAAAAACGGAATAACTCTTGCAAACGGTGTAGGAACTGTAGATTCTGATTATAGAGGAGAAATTCAGGTAATTCTTATAAATCACGGAACTGAAACCTTTGTGATAAACAAGGGCGACAGAATTGCCCAATTAATAGTTTCAAAATATGAAAGAGTAGAATGGGAAGTAACGGACAGCATTTCTGAAACTGAAAGAGGAGCAGGCGGTTTTGGCAGCTCCGGGAAGTAAAAAAACAAAGGAGGCTTAAGATGTTGAAGGGCAAAAAGAAAACAACGGAGCAGAATTTTTACACTTTATTTTTGGATTTTATGGATAAAGTGTTAGGTGCAGGAATAGCTTATGAGGAGCTGGTAAGAGAGTTTGATGATGTTCAAAACAGGGTGGGCAACCTGAAGATTATAGAAACAGAATGCGATATGAAAACACATAGGATCATCGAATATCTGAATGAGTGTAAAACTGTGCCCTTTGAGCGGGAAGATATTTACGCTTTGGCAAAAGGGATGGACGATATTGTTGACAGGATTGAAGAAGTAGCCAGCAAATTCCTGGTCTTCGGAATTGAGGAAATAAGACCTGAGGCTCTGACCATGGCCACATTAACAATGGAAGCCATTGGGGAATTAAAGGTTCTCTTTGAGCATCTTCATGAAATAAAAACATGTAAAGTGGTTAAGAAACAGATTATTGAGGTGAACAGAATAGAAAATGAGGGGGATGTGGTTCACAGATCCAGTTTGATGCATCTGTTTTCCGAAGAGAAAGACCCCATAGAGATTATTAAGTGGAAACATCTATACGAGGAGATGGAGGAAGCCCTGGACGCCTGTGAAACTGTGGCAAACCTGGTTCAGGGCGTTATGATGAAAGCCTAATTTTAACATGGTCACAAGAGAAGATATTGAAAAAAAGGAGCACATGTTTCTGGGACAGTATGCTCAAAAAGCTGATACATCAAAGGGAAGAGAGAAACAGGAAGAAAAGTGCATTATAAGAACTGATTTTATGAGGGATAGAGACAGAATTATTCACTCCAGGGCCTTCAGAAGACTTATGCATAAAACCCAGGTTTTTATAGCTCCCGAGAAGGACCGTTACAGAACAAGGCTCACCCATACTATTGAAGTGGGACAGATTGCAAGGACCATAGGAAGGGCATTGAGTTTAAACGAGGATTTAATCGAAGCCATAGCCTTAGGCCATGATTTGGGACATACTCCCTTTGGTCATACGGGAGAAGAAACCTTGGACTACATTCATCCCGGCTGTTTTTCCCATCACATACAAAGCCTTAGAGTGGTAGATGTGCTAGAGGGGGAAAAAGGGCCCGGAGGAAGAGGATTAAATCTTACCTATGAGGTAAGAGACGGGATTTTAAATCACACAGGCAATATTACACCCTTTACCCTTGAAGGTCAGACAGTGAAGCTTTCAGACAGAATAGCCTATATCAACCACGATATTGATGATGCCATACAGGGCGGAATTCTTGAAGGCGGAGAAATTCCAAGGGAGTGCTCCTCATATCTTGGAAATGACCACAGGCAAAGGGTAAATACCATGGTGCTTGATACCGTTGAAAATTCTTATGACAGGCCTGCTGTAGCCATGTCCCGGGAATGCGGATATTATATGGATCTGCTGAGGGAATTTATGTTTAAAAGAGTATATCTTAATCCCGGTGTTAAGAGAAAAGAAGTGTTGGAAGAGGCTGACAAGGTTATAATTTCTCTCTACAGCTACTATATAACTCATCTGTGGGAGCTTCCCGAAAATCTTTTGGCCCTGTCAGAGGAATCGGGACCAAATGAGGTGGTGAAGGACTACATAGCAGGAATGACCGACGGGTATGCCAAAAGGCTTTACGAAGAAAAATTTAAATAATAATTAAAGCAATATGATAAATGTGTCGAATAAGTAATAGTAGGGTATTATTACTTATTCTTTGTTTTTCACGAAAGCAGGTTGAAAAATCAGAAGAGAAGATGCAATAAGCGAAATTAAAAATGTGGTAGATATTGTGGAGCTTGTTTCGGAAGTGGTTCCATTAAAAAAAGCAGGGGCTAATTATAAAGGCCTTTGTCCTTTTCATAATGAAAAAACTCCCAGTTTTGTGGTGTCTCCCCAGAAACAGATATTTAACTGCTTTGGCTGCGGAGCAAAGGGAGATGTTATTGAATTTGTAAAAAGGTATTACAGCTTATCTTTTCCGGAAGCTATTGAAAAACTGGCCAAAGACAACGGAATTCAAATAGAAAACCCGGACAGCAGATCTCAAGGCAGGAAGGATGAACTGTATGAAATCAATAGGATTGCAGCCAGATTCTTTTATGATTCCATAAGCAAAGGAGAAAACCCCGGCTATAGTTATCTGTTAAAAAGGGGGATTGAACCTGCTACCATAAAGAAGTTCGGCATAGGCTATAAAGATGGCCAATGGGATTCTTTAATAAAGCATTTTGAAGAAAAAGGAATTAAGAAAGAAAAGCTTTTGGAGGCAGGCCTTGTCACCTTGTCAAAGGAAAAGTATTTTGACAAGTTCAGAGACAGAGTGATGTTTCCCATAATAAACACAGGAGGCAAGGTTGTGGGCTTTGGAGGCAGGGTGGTGGACAAAGGTGAACCCAAGTATTTGAACTCTCCTGAAACCCCTGTGTTTTATAAAAAGAACCAGATTTACGGCTTGAACATTACAAGAACAGATGTGGGAAAAGCAGGGTTTATTATTCTTGTAGAGGGTTATATGGATGTTATAGCTCTGTATCAGAAAGGTATAAAAAATGTTGGCGCTTCTCTTGGAACAGCTCTTACTGAAAATCAAGCTAAATTGATCAGAAGGTATGTTAATGAAGCCGTACTTTCATATGACCAGGACACAGCCGGAATAATGGCTGCCGTAAGAGGGTTGCCTGTCCTTTATAAAGAAGGGCTTAAGGCGAAAGCATTAATACTTCCTGAGGGCAAGGACCCTGATGATTTCATCAGGGAAAAGGGTAAGGAAAACTTTATGGAGCTGTTGAAAGAGGCTATGCCATATCCTTTGTATATGCTGTCAATAATAGAGAAGGACAGCGATTTAACCAGTCTGGAAGGCAGACTTGATTTTCTGAAAAAAGCGGCAGATTTTCTAAGAGGATTATCTGAAATAGAGAGGGAAGGGTATTTAACAGGACTTTCTCAAAAAACAGGTATTGCAGAAGGCGCCATCAGAAGGGAAATGGAAGAAGGAGCAGAAAAGACAGGGCTTAAGCCATCGATTTTAGTAAAACAGGAAAGGCTTCAGGATATTAAAGACAGGAGTATTTCCAGTCTGGAGAAAACATTTATACGCCTTCTTATTACAAGGGAGGACTACCTTAGCAAGGTTATGCCCTATGAGGAAGTTTTTGAAAGCTATATGGGTATTTCCATTTACGAAAAGATAAAGGAACATATAACTTTGGAAAAGGTTATAGATATAAAGAAGCTTACAGATTCATTTGATGAAGATCAATTGATGGTGGTAAATGATATAAGAGATAATATAGTGGTGGCAGGCAGAGAGGCTCAAGTGCTTGAAGAATGCATCCTGACATTTGAGGCTGAAAGAAAAAGCAAAAGGGAAAAAGCTATTCTTGAAATTCTGGATCTGCTTCAGGAAAGCTTTGATGAAGACGAGGACAGATCAGAAAGAGAAAAGGCTCTTATGGAAGAGCTTATGAGCATTCAAAAAGAAAGATCACGAAGGGGAGGGATATAGAATGAGCGTTTCAGCCGGGAGCAATAAAAATATTGAAAAGGTGATTAAGGAGCTTGTGGATTTGGCTTCTGCCAATGAGAATGTGGTTAAGGACAGCGATGTTTTAAAGGCTCTTAAGAAGAAAAAAATTCCCAATGGTCTGACGGACAAAGTCTATGAAGCCCTTTCCTTAGCAAAAATAAAAGTGGATTCTTCTGAAGATGAGGAACCCTCTTTAACGGGGAAACCTGAGGATGAAGAAGGGATGAAGAGCAATAAAAACCTAGAAAAGGTGATTAAGGATTTGCTGGCATTGGCTGCTTCCAACAAGGATGTAATTAAAGACACTGAAGTTTTAGAAGCATTGCAGGCAGAAGGACTGGACAAGGACCAGGTGGATAAAGTATATGAAGCCCTCTCCAACGTAAAAATCGAAGTGGAGATTACAGAGGAGATTGAGGTGCTTTTAAGCATGAATCAGCCTGAAGATGATGAAGAGGTTGAAAAAGAAGCTGAAGAAGTGATCGATGCTGATCTGGATGAAAATCTCCAAAAGGTAATAGCAGTTGATGACCCTGTAAGGATGTACCTTAAAGAGATTGGGAAGGTAGACCTTCTTGATGCTGAAAAAGAGGTGGAACTTGCAAAAAGAATGGAAGCAGGAGACATGGAAGCTAAGAACGAGCTTTGTGAAGCGAATTTAAGGTTAGTAGTTTCCATAGCAAAAAGGTATGTAGGAAGAGGTATGTTGTTCTTAGACCTTATACAAGAAGGCAACTTAGGCCTTATGAAGGCTGTTGACAAGTATGACTGGAGAAGAGGCTTTAAGTTTTCCACCTACGCAACATGGTGGATAAGACAGGCTATTACAAGAAGCATTGCAGACCAAGCAAGGACCATAAGGATACCTGTACATATGGTGGAAACCATCAATAAGCTTATAAGAGTTTCAAGACAGCTTTTACAGGAATATGGCAGAGAGCCTTCCCATGAAGAGATAGCAAATGAAATGGACATAACCACTGAAAAACTAAAAGAGATTATAAATATTGCCGAAGAGCCTGTGTCTTAGGAAACTCCCATAGGTGAGGAGGAAGATAGCCATCT
>JAAZGD010000102.1 GCA_012511395.1 Clostridiales bacterium | reverse complement strand
CCTCATATGAAGGAATACTTCCCAGCGTCAGCTTCGTAGGCTTTGACACGGCTCTTTTCTCCATAGGAGATCACGGGGAGGATGAAACAAAAGTCTATGAGACAAAAGAGAATATTAACAGGGGGAAGGGCGTATATAAAAAGTATTATTTTGAGGACGGGAAATTTGTAGGAGGGATTTTGATCGGAGATACCAAGGCTCTCACAGAGCTGCTTTCCGCCTGCAAAACAAAGAAGCCAATGGATGAAATGAGCATCTGATGAAGATTGAATTAATAGCAACAGCCACCTTTGGACTTGAATCGGTTGTAAAGAGGGAAATAGAAAAGCTGGGATACAGGATTCTTAAAACGGAGGACGGCAAGGTTACTTATTTATCTGATGAAAGAGGAATCGTGAGAAGCAACTTGTGGCTCAGGGCTGCTGACAGGGTCCTTTTAAAGATGGGCGAGTTTAAGGCCACCACATTTGAGGAACTGTACCAGCAGGTAAAGGGGATTCCCTTTGAGGAATGGATTCCTCCTGACGGGAAATTTACAGTATTGGGGACATCGGTGAAATCTACCTTGCATCATGTCCCAAGCTGTCAGTCCATTACGAAGAAGGCAATAGTTGACAGGCTTTCATCTGTTTACGGTATTAAGGAATTTGCTGAAACAGGAGATGAACATGGAGTTAAGGTGACCATACTTAAGGACCGGGTTACCCTAACCATGGACACCTCAGGCAAAGGCCTTCATAAAAGAGGATACAGAGTTAAGGAAGTGGAGGCACCTATTAAGGAGACCTTGGCCGCCAGCCTGGTGCAGCTGTCCTTTTGGAACAAGGACAGAATTTTATTGGACCCCTTTACAGGCTCCGGGACTATTCCCATTGAGGCTGCCATGATAGGCATAAACATGGCGCCGGGTCTTTTGAGAGATTTTGTTTCAGAAGGCTGGAACACCATAGATAAGAATTTATGGGAGGAAGAGAGAAAAAAGGCAAGAGAAGAGATCTTAAATATCAAGCTTAAGATTGGAGGAAGCGATCTTGATGCAGAAGCAGTAAAAAAAGCTGTAGAAAATGCGGGGAAAGCAGGAGTGGATCATCTTATAGAGTTTTCAATGAAAGATATTAAGGATTTAAGAACCACAGAAAAAAATGGAGTAATTGTTACCAATCCTCCATACGGAGAAAGAATAGGAGACAAGAAAGAGATAGAGTATATCTATAAGGCTTTGAGCGAATTTATGAAGGAAAACCCTTCCTGGTCATTGTTTATAATATCCTCGGATAAGGAGCTGGAATCCAAAGTTATGGGAAGGCCTGCAGACAGAAGGAGGAAGCTGTATAACGGCAGGATTGAAACCACATTCTATCAATTTCATGGCATAAGGGAGTAATTTTAGAATATATAAGGCGTTTTCATTGACAAAGATAGCAAATAGTGCTATCTTTTTGTTTGTTATCACAATTATTTGCATTAAATAGGAGGTTTAATTATGGGAATCAACTTAAAAGGACGAAGCGTTCTTACTTTGATGGACTTTTCGCAGGAAGAAATACGTTATTTGCTTGACTTGGGCCACGATTTAAAATCACAAAAGAGAATGGGCGTGAGACAGGGCGTATTAAAGGGCAAGAACGTTATGCTCATGTTTGAAAAGGCATCAACCAGAACGAGAAGTGCCTTTGAGGTTGCCTGCTTTGATGAAGGTGCCCATGTTACCTTCATGGACATTAAGATGTCTCAGATGCTTACAAAGGAATCTGCAGAGGATACGGCCAAAGTCCTGGGCAGGTTTTATGACGGCATTGAAT
>JAAZGD010000101.1 GCA_012511395.1 Clostridiales bacterium | reverse complement strand
TTGCAACCCTTGAAACTAAAGGGATTCCCCTTGCAGTGATGACTGCCTATCTTATGAATCTTCCTCTTGTGGTGATCAGAAGAGAGGCTAAAATCAGCGAAGGCTCCACTGTGTCCATCAATTACTTCTCCGGCTCCTATGACAGAATACAGAAAATGAGCATTTCTAAGAGATCGGTGACACCCGGTTCAAAGGCCATTGTCATCGATGATTTCATGAGAGGCGGCGGATCTGTAAAGGGCATTGAAGAAATACTGGGAGAATTTGAAATAGAAGTCCTGTCCTCAGGGATTGTAATAGTATCCCAGGACCCTGAAAAGAAGGTGGTCAAAAACTACGTTCCCCTGATAATTATGAAGCAGGACAGCAATGACAGACAAAAATATTCGTTTTTTCCGAATAGTCTGATTTTTTCGACAAAATAGTTGATAATCAACTTATGTTAGTATATAATAACTATCAACTAAAGACGTGTCATATGGCACAAAACAGCATTCTGTCTTAGAAAGGGTGGTACGTGATATGGACATTACCGATGTTAGAGTGCGCA
Source organism: Clostridiales bacterium (assembly GCA_012511395.1). GTDB lineage: Bacteria > Bacillota > Clostridia > Peptostreptococcales > Anaerovoracaceae > JAAZGD01. The sequence continues at coordinate 5,212 of JAAZGD010000101.1, read as the reverse complement.
AGGTGAACGATGATGGGAAGATGAAAGCCGTAGTTTCCATCACATTCGATGAAGAGTTCGTAGTCCATGACATCAAGGTCATTGAAGGACAAAACGGTCTATTCATTGCAATGCCCAGCAGAAAGATGGGGGAAGGCGATTTTCGAGATATTGCCCATCCGCTGAACTCGGATACGAGAAACAGAATCAGGGAGGCAATTTTCAAGGAGTATGAGAAAGTATTAGAAAATGCTGTGGCTACAAATGAAGAGACGGCAGAAGAACCATCCGTTACGGAAGAATAGTAATGATCATTTAATGTTATGAAAGCCGGGGAAATTTTCTCCGGCTTTTTTTATCTTTCCTTTCTCTTTTTTTGCCAAAGGCTAAAGGCCACGTTATATATTGACAGATTAGACCTTGGATGTTAAGATTATTTTTGCGGTATTAATCTGCAATATCATGATTTGGCGGTGTAGCTTAGCTGGCTAGAGCGTCCGGTTCATACCCGGAAGGTCGGTGGTTCAAGTCCACTCGCCGCTACCAATCAAGGGCGCTTAGCTCAGCTGGGAGAGCACCTGCCTTACAAGCAGGGGGTCATAGGTTCGATCCCTATAGCGCCCACCAATCCTTAGTGGTCCGGTAGTTCAGTTGGTTAGAATGCCAGCCTGTCACGCTGGAGGTCGACGGTTCGAGCCCGTTCCGGATCGCCATATATGGTGGGTATCGTCAAGTGGTTAAGACCCAGGGTTGTGGCTCCTGTATACGAGGGTTCGAATCCCTCTACCCACCCCATATTTTTTGGGGTATAGCCAAGCGGTAAGGCAACGGATTCTGATTCCGTCATTCGAAGGTTCGAATCCTTCTACCCTAGCCAGATTGCCGGAATAACTCCGGCACTTAAGGCGACATAGCCAAGTGGTAAGGCAGAGGTCTGCAAAACCTTTATTCCCCAGTTCAAATCTGGGTGTCGCCTCCAAAAGAGTCCGGGATTTTCATAGTCTCGGACTTTTTTTATTGCTTGATTTCGGAAGATATCAATATACATTAAATTGACAAAATCATGTACAAGTGTTAAAATTTTATCAGAGAATGCTTCAGGATATTAACGAATATTGTTTTAGGAGGTACGAATTAATGAGATTTACCGGAAAAACAGCCATTGTTACAGGGGCAAGTTCAGGCATGGGTCATGCTATTGCTTTGGACTTTGCTAAAGAAGGTGCAACTGTCATTGCAGTGGCAAGGCGAAAGGAACGATTGGAAGCACTGGCCAAAGAGGCCGAAGGTATGGAAGGCAAAATTATTCCTTTCGCAGGAGATATAACTTCCAAGGAATTGGCAGAGAGTATGATTGACTTCGCTGTTAAACAAGGCGGGAAAATTGACATTTTAGTAAATAACGCAGGTGTTATGGACGAATTTAAACCTATTGATGAACTGACAGACGAGCTGTGGGACAAGGTTATGGATACAAACCTTAACGGTCCTGTTATGTCTATGCGAAAAGCAGTTCGAGTTATGCTGAAACAGGAAACAGGAGGAAATATTATCAACATTGCTTCCATAGGCGGCGTATGCGGAGCCAGAGCCGGAGTGGCTTACACAGCATCCAAGCATGCCATCGTTGGAATAACAAAGAATATTGCCTTCATGTATGCCAAGCGAGGAATCCGATGCAATGTAATTTGTCCCGGCGGCATTGAAACAGAAGTAATGAACTCCCAGACAGATATCAGTGAATCAGGTATGGCTCGTGTAATGGAAGGCTTGGATATTTCAATTGCTCCCGGTAAAGCAAGAGATATTTCCGCTACGGCGTTGTTTCTTGCAAGTGAGGACTCCAAATTTATAAACGGTGCGACAGTGGTCGTAGACGGAGGAGTATCATGTAATTAATCTTTACATGACTCAAGAGTTCTCAAAGAAAAAGGCTGCATTAAAGATTTTATCCTTATGCAGCCTTTGTTTTTTTTTTGAATACAGGTTTAAATGGAGAATAGGTAAATAATAAAGGCTATTACCATCATGATGAGCAGAAGTACAATAATCTCCACCACATGCTCCTGAATATACCTTTTCAATCGTCTGAAGGTTCCTGTTGTATTAGGGCCTGCCGTATAGGTTGCGCTTATAAAAATATAAAGAATCAGGCCATAAATCGCTAGGATTATGACCAGTACTCCAACTCCTGTAACTAGAAAGGTGCTTTTTAAAACACTCCAAAGCATATACTATACTTCCCTCTCAAAACACACTGAAACATTATACCACAGAAACGAAGTCTTTAACCACTTTTATGGCTCTATGAATATCTTCCATTATATTGTATGGAGCAAGACCTATTCTTAACAGACCTCCCGTTTCTACAAGATTTAGCACATTTCTTATGGTTTGAATTGCATAATAATCTCCATCCCATACAAAAATCCCTCTGTCACCCATATACTCTGCCAGCTTCTGCATATGAAAACCCTCTATATTAAAGGATACTGTAGAAGTCCTGGGGTGACCTTCGCCCGGTCCATATATCTTCAAACCCTTTATTTCAGACAATCCCTGCCTTAATACTTGAGCCAATTCCTCCTCATAAGCATCGATTGCCAACATCCCTGTAACAATTTCTTTTCTTCTTCCCCTAAGAGCCTTCACCTCATCTTCAAAGTATGAAAGATGCCTCTTACCAATGTCAGCGATGAAGTGTACCGCCTCACAGGCGCCTTGAATAAGCTCCATGGCAAGAGTTCCCGTCTCAAACTTAAAAGGAGTAAGTTCATTATCGTAAGCCATTACTCTTGCAGAAGTAATTTTTTCCCCCGTTCCTTTTTTTATATACATTATTCCAAGGTGAGGGCCAAAGAATTTATATGATGAACAAAGCAGCACATCAGTTCCGATCTCTTTTACGTCAATAGGTTTGTGGGGTGCATAGTGGACAGCGTCCACCACTGTAACAGCACCGTACTCATGAGCTTTTTCAATTACCTTCTTTACGTCTGTTATTGTGCCGCAGGAATTTGCCGCCCAGTTGACAGCCACAATTTTTGTTTTGTTGCTAAGCTTCTCACAGAAGTCGTCAAAATCCAAGGTTATAGTATCTGTATTAATTTTCACACTTTTAACTACTATACCAAAATCCTCCAAGGTCCTGTAAGGAGATCTGTTGCCCTCATGGTCTATATCTGTAATTAGAATTTCATCCCCTGCCTCTAAACCTCTCAGGAATCCGAAAGCCAGTTTAAAGTTTATGGTGCTTGTATTCTCACCAAAAACCACTTCATCTTCATGACACCCTAAAAAGTCAGCAAAGACTCTTCTTGCATCCTCCACCATGCCGTCGCTCTGCCTTGATGTCACGAAGCTTCCTCCCGCATTGGCATTTTTCATATATAGGTAATCTTCGATTCCCGAAAGTACTCTCTTAGGTACTTGAGTTCCTCCTGGACCGTCTAAAAATGCGGCAGAAAAACCGTTAACTGTTTTGGCCATGGCCGGAAACTGCTCTCTCACGTAATCGATATCGAACTTGAAATTCTTCATTTCCTTCTTCCTCCTAGTTTTTATGTCTGATAATCTTCTTGGTAGTTGTCTTGATAAACTCTTCCTTTCTTAAGGTGAAGTTTCTGACTCTTTTATAGATGGGCAGCTTGTCATTGATGTCAGAAATGGCTTTTTTTATCAGGTCATAGATTTGTGTTTCATCTACATTTTCTCCAAACTCTTCATAGATTACCTCGTAGTCCGGCCTGACCTGTGCGCCTACTGTAGTATCCTTATCTTCCACATCGACTCCATAGACTAAGCTTTCCTGAATATATTTATGGCCGTTAATATAATGCTCCACCTCTTCAGGATATATATTCTTCCCTGTCTTCGTCACGATGACATTCTTTTTTCTGCCTGTTATGTAAAGCCATCCATCATCATCAAGATAGCCTAAATCACCTGTATAGAACCAGCCCTCCTTTAATACTTCAGCTGTTTCCTGTTCCATCTCATAATAGCCCAGCATCACATTGGGGCCTTTGAAAACAATCTCGCCCACACCCTGGTCATCCTGATTTATGATTTTCAGCTCTCCTGTATAATTGCATACACCTACTGAGCCCGGCTTCTCATAAGTATTGGTGAAATCAGGGGTCCCTGTCACTAAAGGAGAACACTCAGTCAAGCCGTAACCCTGCAATGCCCTTATGCCCAAATCCTCAAAGCCTCTCACCACTATTGGATCTATGGGGGCCGCTCCTGATACAATCATCCTCAGCTTTCCGCCAAATTTACTGTATATGGATTTAAATAGAACTTTCTTTAAATCAAGCTTTAGCCTTTTTGTTTTTTTGTTTATTGAAATTGCTTTTCTTAAGGCATCCGCCTTTCCTGTCTTTTCGGCCTGCTTCCAAATTTTGCTGTATATGGATTCAAATATTAAAGGTACCCCCACAAGTATTGTGGCTTTTGATTCCAGCATATTTTTTGCAATATACTTCAGGCCTTCACAAATGGCTATGGAGGCTCCGTAATACAGAGGCAATCCTGTCCCCATGGTGGATTCGAAGGTGTGGTGAATAGGTAAAACAGAAAGGGTTCTGTCAGACTCCTTAACTCTTACCATTCTGCTTCCGTCGAGAATATTGGAAACGATATTATAGTGGGAGAGCATAACTCCCTTGGCTTTACCTGTAGTCCCCGATGTATATAAAATCATATTCATCTTATGGGGATCTATGACAGTTTCAATAAATGTATTGTCTCCTTCTTTGATTCTCTTGTGGCCCTCCTCCAGAATGTCCTGAAAGTACAAGGTGTCCTCCTTCTTGTTTTCTTTTTTCTGGTAAGGGTCCATCTGGACCTTTAAGTCAAACTCTAAACCTTCGAAGAAGTCCTTATATGTGTCAGTAAAAAATACTGCCTTTACTCCTGCTCTTTCTATAAGGTTTTGAACTTCGTTCTTGTTCAATTCCTTGTCTAAAGGCACGCAGATTCCCGTACCGTTAACCACACCGTAATACGTTAAAAACCAATGATAACAATTCTCTCCTATTATGGCAACCTTTTCATCCCTTAATCCTTTCGCACAAAGATAAGTTCCCAAAGCATTTATATCATCCTGGAACTTGCCAAAGGTAATCTCTCTGTATTCTCCGCCCTTTTCATCCTTTACGAGAAATACAGGATTGTTTTTATAAAGCTTGCTGCTTCGTAAAATAAGTTCTTTCAGGGACGAAATGTTTTC
>JAAZGD010000100.1 GCA_012511395.1 Clostridiales bacterium | reverse complement strand
TCCTTCACTATGTTTCCTGCCAATGTGCCTTTGCCTGATCCTGGGGGCCCCAGTAAGATTATGTTCATTTTGTCCTCCTACTTAAGAAAGCCTTCATAGTTACGCATTACCATCTGGTTCTCAAGCTGCCTCATGGTGTCTAAGGCAACACCTACTGCAATTAAAAGGCTTGTTCCTCCAAACCTGACCTCCAGGGGCGTCCACAAGTCTATCAATGTAGGCAGTGTGGATACTGCTGCAAGAAACAAAGCCGATACAAAGGTGATTCTGGTCATAACCTTGTTAAGGTACTCAACTGTCGGTTTGCCCGGTCTGATACCAGGAATAAATCCCCCATTATTCCTCATATTGCCTGCAACCTCTGCCGGATTAAAAGTAACGGCAGTGTAGAAGTAGGTAAAGAAGATTATGAGGATAATATTAAATGCGGCATAAAACCACACTCCCGGGTCTCCTTGAGGTGAAAGCCATTTAGTAACAAAAGCAGAAAACCCTGCGTTTGGGAGAAAGTATGTAATTGTTAAAGGGAATTGTAAAAGAGACAAGGCGAAGATTACAGGAATAACACCGGCCTGATTAACCTTCATAGGAATATGGGTGGATTGACCTCCGTACATTTTCCTGCCTACTACTCTTTTTGCGTATTGAACAGGTACCTTTCTGGTGCCCTGCTGAATCAGAATGATTCCCACGATTACTAAAATTGCAAATACTAAAAATATCAATATTGTAACAACGCCTATTTCTCCGTCCCTGAACCTTACTAAGTTCTCATGGATGGCGCTTGGTATCCTTGCGATAATTCCTCCAAAAATTATGAGGGAAATACCGTTTCCGATACCGCTTTCGTTGATCTGCTCACCAAGCCACATAAGAAAAGCCGTTCCTGCAGAAAGTGTTAAAACGATAATTGCAACGGAGAAGAAGTCGCTTGAAATTAAAGCTCTTCTAAACAGTCCCACTGCCAGTCCTATAGCCTGAACAAAGGCCAGGGCAACAGTTAAATATCTGGTGTACTGGGCTATCTTCTTCTTCCCTTCCTCTCCCGATCTTGCCAGCCTCTCAATTGAGGGGACTGCTATAGTGAGGAGCTGAAAAATAATAGTGGCTGTTATATATGGAGTAATACTTAAAGCAAAAATTGTAAAGTTGCTGAAAGCTCCTCCTGAGAACAGGTCAAATAGTGAAAGAAGCCCGGTACCGCCCTGGAAAATCTGGCTCAATACCTCTCTGTTAATGCCGGGAACCGGAATGTTAGCGCCTATTCTGAAGACAAAAAGCATCAAGAGAGTAAAGACCATCTTTTTTCTCATATCCGGGATTCCCCAGGCATCTCTAACCGTCTTTATCATTCCCATACTAGATTACCTCTGCCTTTCCTCCCGCAGCCTCGATTTTTTCCACTGCAGTTTTACTGAACTTGTGTGCCTTGACGGAAATATTCTTCTCCAGTTTACCATCTCCCAAAATCTTTACGCCATCCTTCATCTTGCTCACTAAGCTTGTCTCTATTAACAGTGCCGGCGTTACAATAGTTCCTGCTTCAAATCTGTTTAAATCATCCACGTTGATTGTGGAGTAAGTTGTCCCAAAGATATTTGTAAATCCTCTCTTTGGAAGTCTTCTGTATAAAGGCATCTGTCCGCCTTCAAAGCCAAGACGTACTCCGCCTCCGCTTCTTGCGTTTTGTCCCTTATGTCCTCTGCCGCTGGTTTTACCAAGTCCTGAGGCTG
>JAAZGD010000099.1 GCA_012511395.1 Clostridiales bacterium | reverse complement strand
GCTGAATTATATACATTAGGTAGCACATCATAGTTCATCGATTTATCAATTATGTTTTCTGACCAGGAAGAATAACTGTTGGGCACTACCTTGGCATAACCTATAATAGGTGTAAACATGAAAGATAAAAACAATATTAAAGGAACTAATTTATTTAATATTCTTTTCAATTGCAGCCCCTCCATGGTTATTTTTAAAACAAACTGTAGAACAAGTCTTAACCATCCTTAAAAAATCATTTCCTACATTGATAAAAACATTTTATCTTTCGCCTATATAAACAACCTATGTACTTATGATTATATCATTCTTTGAAAACAAACATAACTAAGAGGCTTGAATTTCCAATAACTATTCCTTCTTTTATTGCGACATGCTAAGATATGCTTATATAGCTCCAATCTTTAAAAAGGAGGTGTAAGAAATATGTTCAAGAAAGCTATCTCATTAGTATTGATCATTGCCCTTATTTTAACCACTGTCAGCTTTGGAGGCTGTTCAAAGCGCGAAATGACAGAAACTCTCCTCATAGAAGGACTCCTCGATGAAAATACTTTCGTACTGGAGAAGGATGGTGTCAAGTTAACAGCAGACCCTGTTATGGATATCACAAACGCAAAAGCCAGTATATACGAAGTGTCCAATGCACCTTACCTTGATGAAGATAGGAACAAAATGAAAGTATACGATTTCAGAGTAGAAGGCATCACTGAAACAGACGGTGTCTTTAAACTTTCCATACCACTTTCTCTTAAGGAAGGCGAAGTCCCAGGCGCAGGCTATCTCAATGAGAAAACTATGAAATGGGAACCTGTAGCCTTTTATTATGACGAAAATCAAGAAGTATTCACTGTCTATACAGACCATCTCTCAAAATATGGCGTTTTTTCCTATACAGGTCAAGGTACTAGAAAAGCCAAAATGGAATTTCTTGGTCTTTATGGTGAAAACGAAGATCGTGATTTCATAAAGGCCGTGAATGAATATGCTATCGGAGGAGTGCCCGCAAAAGAATGTTATGAAATCGGAGTTGATGCTTTTGGTGAAGCCGTAGGAATAAGTTCTGATATTTTAGGAAACTTAGGGCAAGCCTTCGGCTATGCCGCATACGGTGCAGACGTTATTGAAACAATTGGAGACCACCTTGGTAACATAGGCCTTGTGCTTTCAGTTGTTAGTATAGGAAACAACATTATGAACGGAAGAACTCATGAAGCAATAGTCGCATCTATGAAAACTTCCCTAGGCTACATGATAGGAAAAGCAGCAGGACAATTAGGTAACACTGTTATGTCTGCAGGAATGGCCGCCGTCGCAATCGTAGACTACTCCATAAACAAGTTTGGAACTGAAGCCGTTCAAGGTAGAGAGGATATCTACAAAGAAGCTTACGATATTTACTACTTCAAAAACGAGAGTGGCTATAAATCCTCCAGTTACTGGTACAAAACATTTTACCCTCTTATGAAGAACCCCACCATGTCAGTGGAAGATATCCAAAAGAAGGTAGATGAAACAATAAAGGCCCACTGTAATGAGTTCTGGGGCGCTACCAATAACTTAGGGGTGGACTACTACGTTTCCCAAGCCAGAGAGAAATTAGTCTGGACAGCAGGTAGTGCCGGACTTACTCAGGACATGAGAGACAGAATTAGTTCAGAAAGAAGATCTATGCTGTATCAAGATGTACTTCCAGGAGTTTTTCAACAGATTGCTTTGAAAATCAACATGGAAAACGAAGCTGTGCTCAGACAGCAATACGCAGCATTATCGGCTTACATGAATCAATCCATTAGTTTTTCCGTAACAGATCCTTCAAAATCTTACGCTAATTACAAAGCAAGATTTTCACCTCTTAATGAAAAAGCCGATGTAGCAAACTGGACAGGTACTTTCAAAAAAGATGCTACCCTTAATACAAGCTTTACACTATATGGACATCTTCAAGCAGGCTCCCCTAACACTTTAGATATCTACTTACCTGATGCTGATCTTGATGAAGATTCACCTGTACAAAGTGTGGAGTTTGTGGTTGTGCCTCCTAGTATTGAGATTATCCTTACAAAGGAAGCGGGCAGATTGGATAGACTTCTTCTAGATTTTAATGGGGACGTAACAGCAGGGCCATTCACCGAAGATGAATATAAAGGTGTCTATCTTTTAGATGTATTTCCAGCTCCAATAAACAAGATACTTAAGGAAAACCCAATTGCTATTCCTAAGGACAATATTATTTCTGTAAGCCTTTCAGATCATTGGTATGCTCCTGACAGAAGTGGCTCCAGTGATGCTGGAGATTGGAGTGCATCTTACGAATGTGAAGTAAAGAATTTTTCCTTAAATGTTACACTCACGGATAATTATGAAATACCTGTCATAGGAACCAATGAAATGTTTCTTCGATTCGCAGGAACTGGCACCTACAGTTATGATGTTGTAGTAACTTCCACATTAAGAGCAAAACAGACTGTAAAGGCACTGGGAGCTTTGATGACAGAACAAACTACAACCGGTACAAAAGTAGGAGTGGCGACCTTTAGATCAACAGGAGATGTTGAGCTTTATTC
>JAAZGD010000098.1 GCA_012511395.1 Clostridiales bacterium | reverse complement strand
GTATAGGACTTTCCGCCGTAGCTGAAATTTTACTAGCCCGTGGCTATAAAGTCACGGGTTCTGATATGAAAGAGTCGGAATTAATCGACAGACTCATAACTAAAGGAGCAAATATTTACCTGGGCCACAGAAGCTAAAATGTAGAGGGGGCAGACCTTGTAGTATATTCCTCCGCTATTTCCGAAGATAATCCTGAAATTATAAGGGCAAAGGAGCTTTCCATTAAGACTGTAAGCCGGGCTGACATGCTGGGAACCTTAATGGGAGAATACGGGCACAGCATTGCAGTTGCAGGCACCCACGGGAAAACAACTACCACATCCATGATTTCGCTGATTCTTGAGCATTCGGGACTTGATCCAACCATATTAATAGGCGGAAACCTTACTGAAATAGGCGGCAATGTGAAGGTTGGAAAAGGAGATTACTTTATTACCGAAGCCTGTGAATATATGGACAGCTTCCTAAACCTAAAGCCTACTATAGAAATTATATTAAATATAGATTCTGATCATCTGGATTACTTTAAGGATGTGGACCATATAGCCAGATCCTTTAAAGCTTTTGCAAAGTTGGTGCCGGAAGGCGGGAAAATTATTGCTCTCGTATCAAATCCCTTTGTGAAAGCGGCAACTCAGGAACTTGAAAATGTTATTACCTTCGGCTTAACAGAAAACCTGGACTACTGGGCAAAGGATATTCATTTCTCGGAAGAAGGTTTTCCAAGCTACAATCTGCATAAGGGTGAGGAATTCCTTGTGGAGATAGAACTTAAGGTTCCCGGGGAGCATAACGTGTTAAACTCCCTTGCTACTTTTGCTTTAGGGGATCTGCTGGGCTTGTCACGGGAAATGATGAAAGAAACCTTAAAGAATTTCCACGGCACCCAGAGACGATTTGATATGCTGGGCAGAACTGACAAGGGGGTTGTTGTAATAGATGATTACGGCCATCATCCCACAGAAATCAAAGAAACCTTAAAAGCCGCCAAAAACATTCCCATGAAAAAGCTGTGGTGTATTTTCCAGCCCCATACATTTACAAGAACCATGGCCTTGTTTGATGAGTTCACAGAAGCCTTTGAAAATGCCGACAGGCTTATTATAGCTGATATTTACGCAGCCAGGGAAAAGGATATATATAAGGTTGATTCCCAATCTTTGATTGCTAAAATTAAAGAAAAGGAACCTGAAAAGTTTGCTCTATATTTTAAAACCTTTGATGAGATTGCCGACTTTGTTTACGAAAATGCAGAGCCCGGGGATTATGTGATAACCATGGGGGCAGGAGACATATTTAGAGTAGGGGAAATGATTCTGGAAAAGGATTTCTCTTAAGGAGGTTTGGATGAATTACGAAGAGTATAAAACAGTGGAAGAAGAAAGAATTAAAAGAAATATATTGCTTCTTGAAGAAGGCGTTATCATCACGGATATTAAAAACGCATATATAGACCCTTTGGCAAAAATCGGAGAAGGCACAGTTATTGAGCCTAATGTTTTAATTCAAGGAAATACTGTAATTGGAAGGAATTGCATTATAGGAGC
>JAAZGD010000097.1 GCA_012511395.1 Clostridiales bacterium | reverse complement strand
GGTTAAGGCATCCTTAACAGCGCCAAACAGTCTAACATAGTTAAAGCCTCCGTGCTTCCAGAAAGTTTTATCCTCAATGGCCACAAAGGCATTGATCACATTTTCGGGAATGTCTTTATATTCAATATTTACGCGTTTTCCTTCTGCTTCAAATACAGATTCTACAGGCTGTTGGGAATCGTCCAGCAAAACTGAGCTTTCAGAGAGCATGGAGTAAATGTTGTCAGGGTCAATCGCAGGGGATGTGAAAATAATTGACAGAACATATATCATGCCCACTACAAACAGACCGGCAAATACAAAAAGAAGAGTTTTCAAAAGACGCTTTAAGTTTAACTTGTACCTCTTTGAGCGCAGCTTGCCCGTTGACTTGGACATTTTGGGGTTCTCCTCTTTTCTGTCGATATAAAAACGACTTTTAATTTTGCTTTTTAAATCATCGAAAAACAGCAACAAAGAAGGGCCCTGTCCTTCATCCTCTTCTTCGCCTCTGTATTTTCTGGATCTGAAGGACCTTGGTTGATCTTGTTCCTCCTCCTCTACAGAAACAGGAGCTTCATCTGAATGGGTTTCCTGAGCTCCCAGGTTACTGCTTATTTTATCAAATTCATCGTGGACGTTTTCGAATTGGGCCAGAAAATCATCCATTTCTTTTTGTTCATCTTTTTTATCAGTCAATTTCTAAGTGACCTCCTTTTAATACAAATAACTTCGGCAAGTAATTATATCACAGCAGGGAAGGAATAAGAATCGGAAAATATCGTACAAGCATTTGACGACAGAAGGAGAGGGTGAGTTCCCTGATAGTGGTAAAATATGGATAAAAGGAGGGTTAAGAATTGCATAGAAGACCTGTAGTGTTAATATCCCTGACATTTCTTCTGGGAATGGTGTCCTATGGCCTTAATGAAGGATTAAAACCGGTTACAGCAACAGCCTTTTTTTCAGGCATGGCACTTCTTTTCCTGTTTTTTAAGGAGTCCGTTCAGAAAGCTTATTATATGAAACTTCTCCTTGTCTATATGACAGTATTTACTTTTGGGTTGTTGCTTATTCACGGCTCTTCCGTATATGAAGGGAATTTGCAAAATCATGTGAATAAGGTCGTTGAAATTGAGGGCAGGGTTTCACAGGTGGAAGGAAAGCAGGAAGGTAGGGAATATGTAATAATCAGGCCGGCATCTGTTTTTGGTTCTTATGACTTAAAAGGCAAGTCCAAGGTTCTCGTAAGGCTTAATAATAGCAAAGATAAGATTTACAAGGGTAAGCTTGTAACCGTGAGAGGGGAGCTTATGGCGCCTGATGGGGGAAGAAACCCTAAATGCTTTGATTATAAAAAGTATTTAAAGTCACGCGGCATATATTACGTTATGGATGTAAAGGACTACAATTTCTCCCTTCTTTATGAAGGAGATTCTTTAACAGGCAAGGAAAGGTCCTTTTACTATGTTTTGTTAAACCGTGTAGATAAATTAAAAGATGACAGTCTTCATGAGCTTCAAAAGACATTACCAAAGGATCAGTATGCCTTAAGCAGGGGAATGCTTTATGGCGATAAGAATCAAATGGGGGAGGATTTAATAACCTTATTTCAAAAAAACCAAACAGCCCATATATTGGCTGTAAGCGGTCTTCATGTGGGGATTTTATACGGTCTCTTGTACGG
>JAAZGD010000096.1 GCA_012511395.1 Clostridiales bacterium | reverse complement strand
TCTGGCTGATATAAAGGAATCTCCTTTGCAACTACTGTAAAGTTCAAAAGATCTTTCCAAATAGCATTGTGGGAAATGGAGTTGTGGCCCCAGGTTCCGCAGCCCAGTGTCATGGACATTGGAAATCCGCATGTCCAGGAACCGGAGTTTGAAAGTGATTGTGGAAGGTTGACGCAAACCTTGGTAACCTTGATTTTCTCTCCCATGTAGTGAACTCTATCCATATTGGTTGTATGGATACCCATGCTGTGGCCAAGTCCCTGGTAATCAAGAATCTTCTTTGTCTGATCCATTGCATCGTCAAAATCCTTTGCTCTTCTTAGAGCTGCCACAGGTGAAAGCTTCTCTCCTGTAAATGGGAATTCATTTCCAAATCCTGCATTTTCTTCAACAAGAATGAAGGTTGTATTATCAGGTACTTCAATTCCTGCAAGCTTTGCAATGTCAATTGCAGGCTGTGCAACAATGTGTCTGTTAAGATTGTGGTTTGCCGGTGATTCAGGCCATATAGTCTTAAGAAGCTTGGCCTTGTCTTCGCTTCCATCCTTAATGATATGAGCTCCCTGCTTTTTAATAGCTTCTACGAAAGCATCGTAGCATTCATTGAACACAATTATTGAGTTTTCCGTGGAACATGATGTGGCATTATCAAAAGTCTTGGACCTCATAATCATATTTGCCGCATTGTCCAGATCTGTAGTACCGTCAACTATGCACACAACGTTACCTGTACCAACACCGATTGCCGGAACTCCGGAGGAATAAGCCTGTCTAACCATAGGTGTTCCGCCTGTCGCCAGAATAAAATCCACCTGGTTCATGAGAGCCTGTGATGTTTCGATGGAAACATATTCAGGATCAATTGCAATAACCAAATCCTTTGGTGCTCCAAGCTTTGCGATTGTATCTCTAATCATTTCAGCCACTGCCCAGTTGGTTTTGCTTGCCTTTGGGTGAGGTGCAAGAATAACTGCATTTCTTGTTTTAAGGGCCATCAAAGACTTAACAACAGGAGTAGCTTCCCCGTTTGTTACAGGAATGATAGCTCCAATGACACCCATAGGACGTGCATATTTCTCAAGTCCCAGCTTCTCATCCACTTCAATAAGCCCTACAGACTTTAAGCCCTTCATCTGCAGATAAGAACCCTTAACCTTTGAAAACATTTTAAGCTTTTTATGCTCAGGAACACCCATTCCGCATTCTTCTGTAAGCATTTCGCCAAATTTCAAAGCAATATCAGGCTTTGTCAACTGATAAGCCACGGCACAAGTTAAATCATCAACCTGCTTCTGCGTATAGTTTTCGGCCACTTCCTGTGCAGCTTTTGCTCTTGCAACTAAACCAGCTACATACTCATTGTAATCTACTGACATATAATATCCTCCCAAAATTTTTATTCAAGACAATCTTTACTATCTTGTACCACTATTTACAGCAAGTTTCGTGCCAATGCTTAGAAACAGTCATTTTTCAATGGTTAAATGAATAATAAGACATAAAAATCAAAAATATTGATACAAAAATGTATCAATATTCATAACACCCATTATTTAACAACCTTAATTTGGTTATTTCAAGCCGTTTCTATAAATGATACACTAACGTATCAATGATACTAATCTGTATCATTCCTCACAGAAACGCCATATTTCTCCATTTTCCTTACTACAGTCGGCTGACTGACACCTAAAATTTTGGCAATTTTTCTCGTAGTTTTATACTTAATTAAGGATTCCTGCAGTATTTCTTTCTCCAACTGATTTACAGCTTCCCTTAAAGTCAACTCTTCTTTGCCTTTTGTTGACATGTTGTTTGCGTTAGAGAGAATATATGGCGGCAGGTTTTCCTGGGTAATAACAGACCCTCTTGTTGTAATCATAAGCCTTTCAATAATATTTTCAACCTCTCTCACATTTCCCGGCCACTCATAAGTCAACAGTATAGCAAGAGCCGAAGGTTCTATTGACTTATTGTCCCCCATCTTCTCGTTAAGAATATAAAGGGCATTCTGTATAAGAGGCAGTATATCTTCTCTGCGCTCCCTTAAAGGAGGCACGTTGATTGGCACCACATTCAGCCTGTAAAACAAATCTTCCCTGAATTTTCCTTCTCCCACCAGCCTTCTTAGATCCCTGTTGGTTGCAGATACTATTCTCACATCCACAGGTATACTCTTTACGCCTCCCACTTTTTTAAACTCCCGATCCTGTATTACCTGAAGCAGTTTTACCTGAAGATTTAAAGGCAGTTCTGATATTTCATCCAAAAACAAGGTCCCGCCTTTTGCTGTTTCAAAAAGTCCCATCTTACCTTCCGTCCTGGAACCTGTAAAAGCTCCGGATTCATAACCAAACAGCTCGGATTCCATAAGGTTCTCAGGAATTGCACCGCAGTTAATGGCCACAAAGGCCTTTTCCTTCCTGGCACCGTTCTTATGCAGATATTTGGCTATTAGGCCCTTTCCTACTCCTGATTCTCCCGTTACCAAAACTGTGGAATCCACTTCTGCCAGTCTTTTTGCCAGCTGCAATACATTGTACATAGGCTGACTCACCGCCACTATTTCATCGTCTGAATATTTGTGAGGCCTGTCCATGGTGTCAAGTCTTTTCTGTATTTTTTCAAGTTCATCCTGCAACCTTGAAAGCTCGCTTATATCCTGAGATGTGGTCACAATTTTAATGATCTCGCCCTCTTTATTAACCATAGGTACACCTGTGCTTAACAGCTGTTTACCTAACCTATTCTCATGAAATATGGTGACCTCCTTCTTGTCCTCAAGAACCTTCCTCGTAGCAGAAGGGTTGAATATCCCTTTTTCTTCAAGGTCCCTTATGGAGCTTCCGATTAATTCTTCCCTGGATAATTCATACATCTGCTCGCAAGCCTTGTTGCACCACAAAACCACGCCTTCTTCATCTTCTATGAAAATAGCATCCTTTAAACAATTGAGCACATCTAAAAGTTCATTTGCTGTAAACACAACACTCATTCTCCTATTTATTTAAAAGCTTCTTAATGCCTTTGTCCAATCCCATAAGAGTAAGCTCATACATGGGGAAAACTTTTCCCACCACATTTATTGTAGCAGAACCGTACACATACTGCCACTCCTCCTCTTTTACAGGATTAAACCATACAGCATGAGGATACTTTTCCTTTAATCTCCTTAACCATGATAACCCCGGTTCATGGTTGAACATTCCCAAAATACAGTTTCCCCCGGGATTAAAAAGTTCAGAAGGCGCCATAGAGGCATCCCCCACTATTACCACCTTATACTCAGAGGGCAGATTTTTAAAAACCCATTCTGTTTCTATCCACTCATTTCTCCTTATGTAAGGAGTTTTGTAAAGGTAATCATATATACAGTTGTGAAAATAGTAGACCTTCAAATCGCTGTAATGATTGGCTTGATTAACTGCCTGAAAAAGCCTGTTGACTAATTTTGCATGAGGAAGCATGGAGCCGTTTGAGTCTATTAACAGAAGCATCTTAACAGTATTCTTTCTAGGCGCCTCTTTACATAAGGTGAGAATGCCGCCCCTTTCAGAAGTCTTTCTGCAGGTTAAATCTATATCTATTTTATCAGAGTCCTCTCTCGTCCTTTTAGAGTACTGCCTAAGCTTTCTGAATGCCATTTGAAACTGGCGTATATCCAGTGCCCGGTCCTCTCTGAAATCCTTGAAGTGCCTTTCCTCCGCCACCTGCAATGCTCTTTTTTGAAGACTCTCTCCCCCTACCCTAATACCGGAAAGATTGAATCCCCTCTGACCTTGAGTAGAGGTTCCTCCTGTTCCTATATAATAATTTCCGCCGTCATGTTTTTCTTTTTGCTCCTTCAGCCTTGCATCTAAAATTTCAAGAAGTTCCGAAAGCTCCTTGTTCACAAGAAGAGATGGATCAACATCCCGCAAATCTTTTAAGAGAGTATCTTCATTTAGCCAATTTAATAGCTCTATAGGGATTTTATCAGCAACCTTCACCTCTTTAAAGAACTCATAAAAGGCCCTGTCATAAAGATCAAAGTCAGCTTCGCTTTTAACTAAAATGGAGCGGCTTAAGTATTAAAAATCAGTAAAGGAGGGATCCATAAGCCCCATCTTCAAGCTCTCCATAAGAGTG
>JAAZGD010000013.1 GCA_012511395.1 Clostridiales bacterium | reverse complement strand
TTCGTTCAAAGGGGAGAGCCTGCTCTGTTTGATAATCGGGTGAGGGCAAGAATTGCATTAGAGGCTTCAGTCGACTAAGTTCTTGAACTACCCTTTGTTTATGCTTGTAATAGTGCAGAAACCTTTGCCTATGGAGGCATTTCCATTCTGGAGGGTTTAGGCTGTGTAGACTATATAAGCTTTGGAAGTGAATCAGGTGATATAGACAAGCTTATGGACATTGCTCAAGTCCTTGTTAAGGAGCCTGAAGACTTAAAAAACATTCTTAAAAAGTATCTGGATGAAGGAGTTTCCTATGCAAAAGCATGGGGCCTTGCTCTTGAGGATTTTAAGGGTAAGGATGCGGCGGGAATCATTAAAGAGCCAAATAATCTTCTGGCCTTAGAGTACTTAAAGAGAATGATAAAAATCAATTCCAAGATTAAGCCCGTAACCATCGAGAGAATAGGCGGTAGACATAATGACTCCGAGATTAAAGAGAACTATGCTTCTGCATCCGCTTTAAGAAAGAAGTATTACGAACAAAAATCCCTGGACGGTTTTTTGGAATACATTCCTTTTGAGAGCATATCAAGCCTAATATGTGCCAATGGCAAATGCGATATTCAAATTAATGATCTTTTTCCTGTAGTTGTGTCCGAAATATTAAAAAGCTCCACATCTGAGCTTTCAAAGATAATCTCCGTTACGGAGGGCCTTGAAAACAAATTGAAGAACGAAGTTCGTTACGCTAAAAATATGGATGAGCTTATCAACCGTTTGTCGGGGAAAAGATATACCAAGACCAAGGTTCAAAGAATGCTTATGCATATTCTCTTTCATCTTGATGAAGACAGCATGAACACAATACTTACCAAAAGGCTGTTTTATGCAAGAGTCCTTGGTATGAACAACAACGGTCAAAAGCTTTTGAAGCATATAAAAAAGGCTGAAACTGCCCATATTCCCATACTGACCAACATCAATAAGGATTTAAGCGACGGTTCTTTGTTCTGGCAGCTTCTTAACTATGATATTCTTGCAACGGATTTATACAATCTCACCTCCGGAAGCAATCTTTATGCCGGAGCCGACTATGTGGTTAAACCTGTAAGGGTTGAATCTAAACATATATAATATTTAAAAACAGGAGGTTTTAGGATGAAAGTACTTGTAATTAATTGCGGAAGCTCATCTTTAAAGTATCAGGTTCTGGACATGGAGGATGAGTCTTTACTGGCCAAGGGACTTGTGGAAAGGATAGGCATCCCGGGTTCAATATTATGCCATGAAAAGACAGGTATGGAGAAGTATAACCTGGAAGCTCCTATGGCTGACCATAAAGATGCAATATCACACGTTCTTGATGCTCTTTTAGATAAAGATCACGGAGTGTTAAAATCCATGGATGAAATCGGGGCAGTAGGCCATAGAGTTGTGCATGCCGGTGAAAAATATGCTTACTCTGTGTTACTGAGTCAAGATGTTATAGATGCTTTAACTGAATGTACAGACCTTGCCCCTCTTCACAATCCGCCCAACCTTTTAGGTATTTCTGCCTGCAAGGAATTGATGCCGGATACCTTTATGGTAGGAGTTTTTGACACTGCATTTCATCAGACCATGGAGCCTGAATCATATATTTACGCCATTCCCTATGAATATTATGAAAAATATAAGATTAGAAGATATGGTTTTCACGGAACGAGCCACAAGTATGTAGCAGAAAGAGCTGCCGCAATTTTGGGAAAACCTGTGGATGACTTTAAGGTAATCACATGCCACCTTGGAAACGGAGCTTCCATTACAGCAGTTAAAAACGGGAAAAGCATAAATACCTCCATGGGCTTTACTCCCCTTGAAGGTCTTGTAATGGGAACACGCTCAGGAGATCTTGACCCTGCAATCCTGCAATTTATTGCTGAAAAAGAAAACATGGATGTTTTTAAAGTCACTAATATTTTAAATAAAAAATCAGGTATCTACGGCATTTCAGGTATAAGCAATGACTTAAGAGATATTGAAAAAGCAGTCCTTGAAGGCAACGACAGAGCTTTGATTGCGGTAAAGGTATTTGCTCACAGAGTGAAATCCTACATCGGCTCCTATATGGCAGAGATGAACGGCGTCGACGCAATAGTGTTTACTGCAGGAATAGGGGAGAACGATATAGGCATGAGAGCCCAAATCCTTGAAAATATGGAGAACCTGGGTGTTGAACTTGATCTTGAGTTAAACAATATAAGAGGAATTGAAACCGTAATCTCAAAGCCTGATTCAAAGGTAAAGGTTCTTCTAATTCCGACAAATGAAGAGTTGATGATCGCAAGAGACACAAACAGAATAGTTAGCGAGCTGAAATAATAAAGGCGATTTTAAAATTTTACTTTTAAAAAATCACCTTGACAAAGAGCGAACCTGATATATATAATAACATGGTTCGAAACAATTGTTTTGGCAATACTTATGTAAGGAGGTGTAGAAATGGCAGTACCTAAAAACAGGACTTCTAAAGCCAGAAGAAATAAGCGCAGAGCTCCTAATATGAAAATGAGCGCACCGGGCTTATCCAAGTGTCCTCAGTGCCACGAGCCAAAGCTTCCTCATAGAGTTTGCCCTAACTGCAACTATTATGACGGTAAAGAGATCGTGCCTGAAGCATAACAATTATAAAACAGCGCATTCAAGCGCTGTTTTTTATATCTTCTTTTCTTATACAAAGAGCTGTGCTATCTGAACTGCATTGGTGGCAGCGCCTTTTCTTATATTGTCTGCAACAACCCACAAGTTTAAGGTGTTCTCCTGAGAAAAGTCTCTTCTGATTCTTCCAACATAAACAAGGTCTGTTCCTTTCGCCGTAAGGGGCAGGGGATACAAGTTGTTTTCAACATCATCCACCAGCTTTATGCCTTGGGCTTCCTTATAGAGAGCCTTTACGTCCTCAAGGTCAAAATCTTCCAAAAGCTCCACATTCAAAGCTTCCGAATGGCAGTCAAAAACAGGCACCCTCACCGTGGTGGCTGTGATTTTTAAGGTTTCATCACCTAAAATCTTCCTGGTTTCATTTATCATCTTAAGCTCTTCCTTGGTATAGCCGTTTTCAGTGAAATCGTCAATATGAGGAATACAGTTATTAAAAATAGGGTGAGGATAGCAGCTTTTTTCATTATTCCCGCTGATTCCTCCCTGAAGAGCCTTTATCCCTTTTAAACCGGAGCCTGAAACTGCCTGATATGTGGAATAGACAATTCTTTTGATACCGTATTTGTCATTTAAAGGCTTTAAGGCTGCTACTGCCTGAATTGTGGAGCAATTGGGATTTGCAATTATGCCCTTATTTGTGAATGCAGCTTCTTTGTTTACTTCAGGTACCACAAGAGGTACGTCTTTATCCATTCTGAAGGCAGAGGAATTGTCTATAACAAGGATGCCTTTAGAGGCTGCTTGTTTGGCATACTTTAGGGATGTGGCTCCCCCTGCTGCAAAAAGTGCAATATCAATAGGGTAATTAAAGCTGTCTTCAGTAAGCTCTTCCACCCGGTATTCTTTATTAAAGAAGGTAACCTTAGTGCCTTCTGATCTCTTTGAAGAGAAAAGGTAGCACTTTTCAAAGGGGAAGTCCAGCTCTTCCATAACCTTTAGGATTGTGGAGCCTACAAGGCCTGTTGCTCCTATTACTGCAATGTTTGGTTTTTTATTCATTAAAGTTTTCCTCCGGTAAATTCACTAATAATTATACATAAAAAGCAGGTTAAATACTATTATTATATTATAGGGCACTTATGGTATAATATCCGCAAATTCAAACACTGCGGATATTATATATCATATGCCCTGCGAAAATTTCGGCAGTTAAAAAGCCGAAAACGCAGATGGCTGATTATACCATAATTACTTTGTAATTATGGTATAATATCCGCAAATTCAAACACTGCGGATATTATATATCATATGCCCTCTCGAAAATTTCGGCAGTTAAAAAGCCGAAAACGCAGATGGCTGATTATACCATAATTACTTTGTAATTATGGTATAATGTGTTTTAGCATTTTGAAATTAGAAGGGAGACAGGTTTTGACATATTTTGAAGGTGCTTTACTGGGGCTGATTCAAGGGTTGACGGAATTTTTGCCGGTATCAAGCTCCGCTCATCTTTCACTGCTTCAAAGCTTCTTTGGCATAGATTCAGAAAAGGTGCTGCCCTTTGCAGTCCTGCTGCATTTAGGAACCCTGGTCTCTGTGTTTTTAGTATATTTCAAGGATATAGGGGAGCTTTTGGTTGAGCTTGCAAGAACAGTAAGGGATCTTTTTACTGGGAAAGGCTTACGCCTTGACAGCTCTCCCGTAAGAAGGCTGGGAGCCATGATAATAGTGGCTTGCGTGCCCACAGCCATAATCGGCCTTGTATTTCATGACTTTTTTGAGTCTCTTTACGTAAGCCCGGGGCTTATTGCGGCAGGTTTGATTTTTACGGGATTTTTGCTGTTTGTTACGGAGAAGTATTCTGTAAAGGTAAAGCTGTCCCATAAGGAAGAGGGGATTAAAGTAACTCATGCTTTACTTGTGGGAGTTTTTCAGGGGATTGCTATTTGGCCCGGGATTTCAAGGTCCGGCGCCACACTGGCAGGCGGTCTTGTTACAGGGCTTGACAGAAATACGGCAATTAAATATGCTTTTCTGATTTCAATACCCGCTATACTTGGTTCTGCAATTTTTGAAGCAAAAGATGCCTTTACGGGAGGCTTTGAATCCTCATGGGCGGGACCTGCTGTCATAGGAGTTTTAATAGCCTGTATATCAGGGCTGTTTGCAATAAAAGTAATGCTTAGAGTTGTGAGAAACAAAAGCCTTTTCAAGTTCAGCATTTATGTGTGGATCCTTGCGGCTTTTGTGCTCATTTATATTAATATTTAAATCGGAGAATTATATGCAAGAAGGTAAAAGAAAACCGGGCAGGCCGAAGGGTTCTAAGAATAAACCTAAAAATGATACTGCCCAAAAGGAAAAACCTGTTAAGACATCCTCAAGGATTAAGGATGAAATATGGTCTGTAATTATTATTGCTATAGGAGTTTTTATTATTATTTCCTTTAACACCAATGCGGCAGGAGAGGTGGGACACTTTTTGAAGGAGATTCTAAAGGGCTCCTTCGGTTTGGTTGCCATGGCGCTGCCTTATTACCTCATAATTTACGGTTTGCTTTTATTGTTAAGAAAGGCAGTTCATATTACGGCTAAATCCATGGTCTTTTTAACCTTGATTTTTCTCATGATCTGTATTATGAATTCTTCCTTATATATCGATTCGGAAAACCTCACTGTTTGGCCCATGGATTTTAAGGGCTTCTATCAGGATGGAATCAGCCTGGAAGGCGGCGGCCTGTTCGGAACTGTCCTTGGACTTCTTTTAATTAAAACCATAGGTACATGGGGCCTTTATATTTCATCCATCGTTGTGATTTTAATCTGCCTTTTGTTAATTCTCAATACGCCTTTCTCACAATTTTTCTCAATGATGAAAGCAAGAAGAGCTGAGAAAAAACAGAGGAAGGAAGAGGTTTCAATTTTTAAAGAGGAACCTCTTATTGAGGAAGCGGTAATTAAGACTTTTGATGAAAGTGAAGAGGAGGGACCTATAGTTAAACCTGTAATTCACCCTGTGAAAGAAAAGCCTTTCATTAAAGATGAAAGCTTGTCAGAGAATCAAATA
>JAAZGD010000095.1 GCA_012511395.1 Clostridiales bacterium | reverse complement strand
CTTAAATGTTACTCTTTTTACTTCGGTGCCATTTGATGGTTCCGTTGCAGGTTCCTCATAAGTGGCGCCTGCTTCTTTCTCCATCTTTTCCACAATCGCTTCTGCTTCTTTTTCTCTGTTAACGGTTTGCAGATATCGTGGTGATTCAGGCGCTTTTTTATGAAGGACTATGGCATACAACGCCGGTATTGCACCTATAAAGAAGGCCGCCCTCCATCCGTATATCGGTATGAAAAAGTAGGCTATTAGAGCTGCAAATATCCAGCCCCAAGCCCAGAAGCTTTCCAGCAGTATGCCGTTTCTTCCTCTTATTTTAGTGGGGGAATACTCACTTATATAGGCAAACGCTACAGGCCCCGAGCCTCCAAGGCCATAACCTGATATAAATCTCATAGCGAGAAGCATTGCATAATTAAATGAGAGTCCAGCTAAAAGACTGGCTATACCAAAGATAACTAGGTTTATGGCAAAAACATTCTTTCTTCCTATTCTATCTGCAAGGATTCCTGATACGGTGGCGCCTATGGCCATTCCCAGCATTCCTATACTCCCAAGCCATCCCAGTTGTCCCTGAGTCAAAGCCCAGTCCTTTCCTATTGCTGCCATAACCCCTGATATCATCCCCTGATTCATGGCTACAAAAACCCAACCTATACCTGTGATAAACAGGATCTTTCTTAAGGTGGGTGTGGAAGGTAAACGATTTATTCGTTCTGCAATATTTGACATGGTATTCCTTTCTGCTATGGTACTAGCAAACCTTTTTTCTTTAATTCATTTTTTATATGGGAAAACTGGTCTTCGCTGTTTACAAGAATGGTGTGATAGTGGTAGTCATCTGTAAGATGCTTTAATGGCGATATCCTCCCCGCCTTAAGCTGCTCATAAAACAGATCCACATCTCTCCTGTTTGATAAAACTAGGTCCGCGCTGATTTTCCCGTAAATTTCATGGCTGACAAAGACATCGAGGACTTTGCCCCCATTGTCCACTATGGTGTACAGCTCTTCTATTATCTGTTCATCATCGTGGCGTACTTTTAATACCCGCTCATTACTGTCCTCATCTCTTAAGATATATCCACGGTTTGTTGAAAGTATTTCATGACTTTTAGCACGCAGGATAGCCACATCATTAACTATCACCTGCCGTGTAACATTAAAGTATGATGCCAGCATGGTTCCTGATTTGGGATTATCATCTTTTTTAAGAAGCTTTAACAGCTCTTCCCTTCTCTTTTCGCTGTCCACTTTTTTCCCTTTCAAATAAAAATGCTATTACTGATTTCATTCAGCAATAGTATAGCATATGTATATACACAAGTCAAGACAGAAATGTTATAACCAGCCTTTTTTCCTGCAGAAGTTTAAACTTACCACTACGAATACAATACTTATGATTATCACTGTAGGGTATGTAATTTTTGATGCAAGCTCAGGCATTCTTAAATTCATGCCATACCAGCCTGCAATGAGAGTTAAGGGTAGGAACACTGCCGTTATAACTGTAAAAAACTGCATGGTTTCGTTTAAGCTTAAGTCCATCTGGTTTTGATATGCTTCTCTTACCTGAGAAAGGTAGTCCTTAAGTGATGCAACTTTGTTCACAAGTCTTTCCGCTCTGTTTTTATATATCCTAATGTTTCTAAGTTGCTCTTCCGAAAAAAGTTGGTTCTGGTTTTCTTCCATATCCTCTAGAAGATCGAAAATTCCTTCGTAATAGTGTTTAAGAGCCAAGAGCCTTTTTCTTAAAGCCATTATAATTACAGTTTGGTCATCAGGCTTCTTCCCTGTTGCCACCTGTTCCAGCTCTTCAATTTCCGATTCAGTTTTTTCAATGGTCTTGCCGTCTTTTGATAAAATGTATGAGAACATCAATACGAGGACAGTGAAGGCATTTTTAGCTAAATACTTGTTGTTCATAACACCTTCTTTTAACCGTTCAAGCATATATTTATCGCTTACAATCAAGAGCTTCTCCCTTGTGATATAGGCTTTTAAAAGAGGTGCATCCTCTATAGTTTCCAGAAAGTCCGGTACTCTTATGGACAAGTAGTCATATTCTCTTCTTGCTTCGAAGACTACTGCCCTTTCAGGCTCCTCAGGTAAAAGGTCTTCCCTATTAAGGTCCATCTCTTTTAATGCATCGCCTTCTTCTATGGTTTCAGCAAAAATTACGCCTTCGAATCCCAATGGCAATTCCTTTAGATTATCTGTCAGGGCCTTATTAAAAAGTGTTTTCATATCCTCTCAGTCCCCTTTTTGTACCTTGCATACATGAATTATTCTGATATAATTACGTGGGCTGTCATTTTCTGCTTTTCATATATTATATAGGAAATTAAATGAAAAGAAAAACAAACATTATCGTCCTCATCATACTTATTGTATTTGTTTTGTCTCCGCTTTCTGCATTCTCCGAGGAGGCAGATTACTTAACTCCAAAAGAAAGAAAATATGCCGAAAACTATCCTGTAATTACTGTAGGTTATTTAGATGGAGTGGCTCCTTTTCTTTTTGATAATAGTAAAAATGAAACAGCAGGTATAATTAAGGAAATTCTCGATGATGTTTCTCGCTCTTCCGGTCTAAGCTTTTCGTACGTAAAGTATGAAAGTATTACACAGGCATTATCCACTGACTCTCTAATGAGTTTATTAATTGCCAAAGAATATTATATAGAGGGATTAATCCA
This sequence comes from Clostridiales bacterium, assembly GCA_012511395.1. Taxonomy (GTDB): domain Bacteria; phylum Bacillota; class Clostridia; order Peptostreptococcales; family Anaerovoracaceae; genus JAAZGD01. The sequence continues at coordinate 4,836 of JAAZGD010000095.1, read as the reverse complement.
TACAGATACTGTTCTATCAGCAGATACTGTTTTATGTGTAAGACACGATGTGGATCCCTTAGATCTCTCCCAAAAAAAATGTGCAATAATTGTTACAGGCCCGCTGCCTGACGATGCTGACCTTAATCTTCTATGCCTTTGTGCTTCCAGAGAAGAAACCTTTGACGCTTTGGAAAATGGCTTGGCCGACTATACATATGCAAATGAATATTCTGTTTTCTACTACAGCCTCATGTACATATATAAGAATTTTTACAGTATACCTCAAAGGGAGGATATCCACAATTACGTCCTGGGATTCAAAGTCCAGGACCCTGTCTTAATGGAAATCCTTAATAAATCCTTTGCACAAATCGATGATAATACGAAAAAGAGTATAATTCTTTCCACTCTTTCAAATGTGGAAAGAATTCTTACTTTAGGCGATATTATGAGAGCTTACGGAGTGCAATTAATATTGATGGCTCTTTTATTTATCGCTGTCCTTTCAGCTCTGCTTATCTCAATACACAGGAAAAGTAAAAGTATTAAATTTACCAACACTAAATATGAAAGCCTTTCCAGTTTGACAAATGAGTTTCTTTTTGAATATGGGGAAAAGGAAAAGAAGCTTATACTTTCTGAGAGACTTAAAGAATATCTTCATAACGTGGGAATTGACCCAGCAGGAGAAGCTGTTCATAGCATCATAAAAGAAGCTCTTTCAAATAATAATGAAAACGGCAAGGTTATGACACTTGACATTGGTTTGGAACCAGGTCAGGACCTTCATTTTAACCTTGTAACTACTTATGTAGGAGATGAAAAAAGCGATCAGCATTCTATATTGGGAAAGCTTACAGACGTCACAGAGGAAGTACATCATAAAGAAGGTTTGGTTAAACTGTCCAGAACCGATGACCTTACTTCAATCTTAAATAGAAGAGCCACAACAGAGTTGATTCTTAACAGGCTGAATAACAAGGAGGCTTCCGAAATAGATGCCCTTTTTGTTATCGACATTGATGATTTTAAATCTGTCAATGATACTTACGGCCATCCCGAAGGTGACAGTGTATTAATTTCTGTAGCGAAAATTGCAGAAAAAACAGCAGAAGGCACAGGCTATGCCGGCAGACTGGGTGGAGATGAATTTGTTATTTACTATGAAAACATTCCTTCTAAAGAGGCTGTAATTAATAAGGCAAAACATCTCTTTGAGGCGGTCCTTTCTTTGAAGCATAAACGTCCCATTAAAGTGAGCATAGGTATATGCTTTACAGATAATGCCGACAGCTATGAGGAATTATTCAGGAAAGCTGACAAGGCCTTGTATAAAGCGAAGGAAAATCCTAACAAAAGCGTTCATGTGGCACAATAATGGGTATACTCTAAATATCCTAATTAATGGAGTGAAAGATTATGAGTATTAAAATAAAGAGAATTTATGATGAGCCTGAAAAATTTGACGGCAAAAGGGTTCTTGTAGACAGGCTTTGGCCAAGAGGTATTTCCAAGGAAAAGGCAGACCTTGACTTGTGGCTTAAGGATATTGCCCCAAGTCCCCAGCTAAGAACCTGGTTTTCTCATGAAGAAGAGAAGTTTCCTGAGTTCACTGAGGAGTATATGGCAGAGCTTGCTGATGACCCTTTAAAGCAAAAAGCTGTAGATGATATGGTTTTAATGGGGAAAAAAGGAACGGTTACTCTCCTTTATGGAGCAAAAAGCCCCACAATTAATCATGCTGCCGTGCTTAAACAGTTTCTGGACAAGAAAAGTAAGTAGGATAATTTGTAATAAACAACAAATTATCCCATAAATATTGGTTTTTTTTACAAAAATGCTATTCCAATCTGAGAATTAAGTGGTATAATTGTTGCCATGTAGACTTAAATCTTTAGGAGGTGAATAGCATTCTTACATTAGACAGAGTTTATCAGGCAGCCCACAGCTTAAACGGGATTATTAGGGAAACGGAAATCGTTCCCGCCTTAAATCTTAAAGTGGGTACTCCCTTATACTTAAAAACAGAAAATTTACAGGTTACAGGGTCTTTTAAGGTGAGAGGCTCATATTTTAAGATTTCCATGCTTCCGGAAGAGGAAAAAGCTAAGGGCGTTATCGCCTGTTCCGCAGGAAATCATGCTCAAGGAGTTGCATTGGCAGCAAAAAAGAATAATACCAAGGCCACTATTTTTCTTCCAAGCACAGCGCCTATTTCCAAGGTTGAAGCCACAAGAAGCTACGGTGCTGAAATCAAGCTTATAGACGGAGTTTATGATGATGCTTATGAAGCAGCCATTAAGTACCAGGAGGAAACGGGAGGAGCATTTATTCACCCCTTTGATGATGAGGATGTTATAGCAGGCCAAGGGACAATAGCTTTAGAACTTTTGCGAGAAATGCCTGACCTTGAAGCCGTAATAATTCCTATAGGAGGCGGAGGACTTGCTGCAGGGATTTCTTATGTTATTAAAAGTCTTCACCCCACCTGCAAGGTTTACGGAGTTCAAGCTGTAGGAGCTGATGCCATGTGTCAGTCGCTGACAGGTCACTGCCATTGCATGACCAATGCAGTAAGAACCTTTGCAGACGGTATTGCTGTTAAAAACCCGGGGGAAATCACATTTTCACTATGTAATAAGTATGTAGACGATATTGTTACAGTCTCAGATGATGAAACAGCAACTGCAATCTTAACTCTGATGGAGCAGCAGAAGCTTGTCACAGAAGGTGCAGGTGCCGTATCAGTTGCCGCTGCCATGTTTAACAAGGTTCCTGTAGACGGCAAGAAAACATGTGCAATTCTTTCAGGTGGGAATATAGATGTAAGCATACTCTCAAGAGTTATACACAGAGGCTTATTAACCTCGGGAAGATTAACAGATTTAACTATTGAGCTTGTGGATAAACCGGGACAGCTGGAACAGGTGGCTGGTATAATTGCACAAGAAGGTGCCAATGTTGTAAGAGTATTCCATGATCCGGGTGGAGAAAACACTGATATAAACGGATGCTACTTAAAGATCTCCATGGAGACTAAGAACCATCAGCATCACCACCAGATACAATCGGCTTTGCGAAAAGCAGGGTTTACACTGACGGATAATAAGTAAAAAAGAAGGCGGAGCTTGAAATCAGCTGCCGCCTTTTTTATTACATGTGTACTTATGTTCTATTTACCACCGTTTATTTTAATAAGCTCCTGTTTGCCGTATCCTGTCAAATATGCTATGGGTCTTGTATGGAGCTTTTTGATTTCTCGATTATATCTTTCCACACAGTCGTTATAGATTAAGGTGCTGGTATTAACCATGGTGTCAAAGATTTTTACAGCATCTTTTGCTTCTTTATATTCTTTACTTTTTTTTATAGCCGGTTTTACTTTGTCCATCTTATCTTCTAAGGTTCTAACGACTTCTTCTTTATGAATGATTAAAGTTATTGTGATTTTTTGTTCTAAATCTGCCGGTTCTATTTCTTCTCCCAAAGAAATAAAAAAGGATGATAAGGCATCAACGCTTCCTGTAAGTTGTGCATTTATCTGGTTCAAGGCGTTTTTTATACTTTCTTCTAGAAGATGAATCTTTCTATTTACTATGACCCACCATAAAGCTATAAGGCAGATTATGGTTATGGCCCATATGATATATGACAACACTTATTTGACTCCCCCTTCCTTTATCCTTGCATTACTTTTTCATTTTATACTTGCGAGATATTCATAATTTTGTGATGCATGAAACAATGGTTTTTTGACATGAATCATTGATTTAGTTATATCTATTTTTGTGGTAAACTTAAGTATTCCTAAAGATAAAAAGAGGTGTTGTTGATGATAAAAGTGGCATTATTAGATGATAATGTATCTGAGCTTTCCAACATGGCTCAGCTTTTAGACCTCTATAGCATAGAAAAGAATATTTCTATTGAATATGGTGTTTTTAATAATGGGCTAGACCTTATATCTTCTTTAGAAAAAGGTAAAACCTTTGATGTGTTTTGCCTTGATATAATAATGCCGGGGTTTACAGGAATTGAAACTGCAAGGGAAATCAGGGGGTTTGATAAAAATGCTCCCATTCTCTTTTTTACCTCTTCCACAGAATATGCTTATGACAGTTATTCCGTTAAAGCTATTAACTACGTGTTAAAGCCTGTTACTAAAGAAAAGTTTTTCTTTATTTTTAATGAGCTTATTGATCAAACACATGCCGTTAAACAAGAGGAGTCTCTTATAATAAGGACGGGGAAAGGTATTGAAAAGTTATTGATAGCAAACCTTACTTATTTGGAGGTTATGGGCAGAAGCGTGTTTTATCATTTAAACTCAGGAAAAACCATAAGCTGCAATGAGTCTTTTTCAAAAATCTCAGATAAGCTTTTAGCTTTAGGCTGTTTCCTTAAACCTCATCGTTCATACCTTGTAAACATGAAATACCTTGATACCATTAAAGACAATCAGATCACATTGCTCACAGGAGATAGAATTCCTGTTGCCCAGGGGAAAACCAAGGAAATAAGAGATACTTATCTTTCGTACCAGATGAAGGAAGATTAGGACATGGTAGGAGTATTATTGGCATTTTCACGGTATTATACAGCCCTTTTATATGGAGCCTTGATTGCAGTCGGTTTTTCCGGAATGGTTTTTACTAAGAAAAATCGAATTGTTTTCTTTTCCTTTACCTTGTTTCTTTTTCTGTTACAGGTTATCTCTTTCAAGCTTTTTGGCATGGCCATGACTTTAAAAGTATATCCATTACTTTCCCATCTTCCAGCTGTTTTATTTATCGCTTTATATCTAAATCGCAGCTTTCTTATTTCTTTCACTGCCGTGTTTGCATCATTTTTATG
>JAAZGD010000094.1 GCA_012511395.1 Clostridiales bacterium | reverse complement strand
TTACAGGATAGAATAGAAGCCATCTCTGTGTTCTCTATGTTTACGCAATTAATTACAATATCTGCCAGTTTTCCGTCTGTCAGATCGGAAACCTTTTTGTATATTCCTACTGCATCTGTAGCATCGCCTTGGAAATAATGGTCTGCCAGGTCAAGGTCTCTTGCTCTGTTTGTAGACCTTTCGCTATGGCCTACACAGATTACATTTCCTGTAACCCCTGCTCTCTTCTTTGCTTCATAAAGACAAAGGAGTCCTGATTTACCGCCGCCTCCAATAACAACAACTGTGTCACCGGGCTTTACAAGCTTTGCCGTTTGAGCCGGTGCACCTGCCACATCGAGAGCGGAAAGGGCTAAGCCTTCTTCCATATCGAGAGGCATTTTTGCATAAATACCGCTTTGGAATAAAATAGCCTGGCCTTTAATATCCACTTGATCAATATCAGGTCTCACCTCATAAATCTCTTCGATCACCAAGGGAGTAAGAGATAAGGATACTAAAGTGGCAATCTTATCCCCCACCTTTAAATCTCCCTCATAAGCAGGCCCCACCTCTTTAACGGTTCCTATGAGCATTCCGCCTGAACCTGTTACAGGATTTTTGTGCTTCCCTGCCTTTTCAACTATTGACATCATTATTTTTTTAATCTCTTCTACATTTCCCTCAGCCTGATTTTCGATCTGTGTAAAAGAAGCAGAGTCGATATTCAATGTCTGAACATCGATTAAAACCTCGTTATCGTAAATTTCCATAGTGTTATCGATTACATCAGCCGGTTGAGGCAATACTCCTTTTGGTGATATAACTCTGTGTGTTCCATAGGGACATCCTTTTTTCATTTGAAACTCCTCCTGTTCAGGTTTAAATATTTATCTACATCATTATATAGCAAGAACTGTGCCACTCAAAAGCATTGATTTTCAACGAAAAAAGAAGGGGAGTGAACCATAATAATTTCACTCCGCTTCTAGCTGAACCGTTTTTAACTCAAATGCTTACAACCCCTTAATATAGTCCACCTCTTCTTTAGTCAATTTTCTGTAATGGCCTTCCTTTAAGCGGCCTAATTTTAACTCCCCCACAGATATACTCTTGAGAGATATAACAGAATTCCCAACTGCCTTCATCATCTTCCTCACCTGGCGGTTTTACTCCTCGGTTATGGTGATATTTATAAGGGTATCTTTTCCCTTGTCATTTACAACCAAAACCTTTGCAGGCTTTGTAATATATCCTCCGATATCAACGCCCTTTTCCAGCTTCCTGATTCTTTCCCGGGACAGAAAGCCCTTTACAAGGACCTCATAGGTTTTTCCCACCTCGTGCTTTGGATGAGCCATCTTATAGGACGTCTCCCCGTCATTGGTCATGATTAAAAGCCCTGTGGTTTGTTCATCAAGCCTTCCTACGGGAAATACTCTTTCAGTAACATCGGAAAGTAGCTCTGTCACAACGGGCCTTCCTTGAGGGTCAGATAAAGAGGTAATATACCCTAAAGGCTTATTTACCATGTAGTATGTCCTTTTAACGTTTGTTTCCAGTAAAACTCCGGAAACCTCCACCTTGTCTCCCTCTTTAACCTCATAACCAAGAGTTTTCATTACCTCTCCGTTAATCTTTACCTTTCCCTCTTCAACAAGAAGATCTGCCTTTCTTCTGCTGGTTATACCGTGCTCTGCAATATATTTATTTAAGCGCATAAAGCCACCTTTCCTTTTAAAAAATTATATCACTTTAATCGGTTGCAATCTATTTCTAAATAATGTATTCTACAAGTGAACCGTTTTTAACTCACCTATATATTGGTGAACCTGAAAGGAATATATTATGGCTAAACCTTATGGCGCAGAAAGAGTCCTGGAGCCCGCCCACGTGCTTCCTACAGTATGTTGGAAGGTGGATAACAAAAGGAAACTTTTACCCAACGAAATACGTATAGCTTTACGGTTAATCCACCTGGAAGGCACCAGCTTCAAGCAGATTCTAATGGAAGCCAACTACGATGAAAACACTTTAAAGACGAAAATACTGGACATAGTGTTAAAGCGGGGCAAGCTTCATAACCCTGTTACTGATACAGGTGGTTTGCTTTACGGTATTGTAGAGGAAATCGGACCTGAATACAACAATTTAAAAAACTTGAAAATTGGTGATGAGGTGTTGTGCAATGCCTCCCTTACCTCTGTGCCTATTAATATCAGCAGAATAAACAGTGTGAATAAAGCTTTAGGGCAGATTGAGGCAGAAGGCTATGCTATAGCCTTTAATGAAATCCCTTTAGTGAGAAAACCTCCCCATTTACCTGCCCCCATCCTTCTGTTCACCTTTAATGAATCGGGAACTCTTTATTCTGTAAGTGAAGATGCAAGAAACAAGCAGAGTGTTTTAGTCTGCGGTAACAATTTAATGATGAACCTTCTCTATGGATATGCTGTGAGAAGAGTAGCTTCTATCTCTTCAAGAATTGTCTGCCTCTTGGACAAAAAAACTGAACTCACTTTAAAAGGCTCCAGAATTGAAGAGCTTATTCGCCTTGTTTTTTCGGAAATCCATTATGTGGACATTTACAAACCGCTGGAGTGTGTTAACACCTTAAACATTGAGGAAGCTTTTGATCTGTCCATAAATTGTGCCGATATTCCAGGTGCTGAAACAGTAAACATTTTGGCTACAAAGGCAGACGGCACTGTGTTTTTTGCAAATCTTGTAAACAACTACAACATAGCTTTGTATATAACAGAGTCCATCTCAAGACCTCTTGATATACGATGTGCCGATGGATATTTGGAGGCCTACGATGAATTTGATATAGCCTTAACAGAGGAGCTTATGCCTTACTTTAATGATGTATATATGAGCAATCCCATCTCTGAAAAGGAACCCAGTTATTTAACCATGAGAAACAGAGGCATAAAAGAATCTTTAGCATATAATGCAACTATCTCAGAAGGCTTTGTATCTCAATCTCCTCTTATGTTGGCTCTGATGGATGAAGTGCTGAAGGTGGCAAAATATGACTGTCATGTTCTCATAACGGGAGAAACAGGAGTAGGAAAAGAAAAGCTTGCCAACATTTTACAGAAAAACAGCTCCAGAAGGATGCAACCCTATATTAAGGTCAACTGTGCCAGCATACCCTTTAATCTTATGGAATCAGAATTCTTCGGTTATGAAAAAGGCGCCTTTACAGGGGCCAACCCTTCAGGGAAAAAGGGATTTTTTGAAAGGGGAGATAACGGCATTATATTCCTTGATGAAATCGCAGAAATTCCTCACGATATGCAGGCGAAACTTTTAAGGGTCCTTCAGGATGGGGAGTTTTACAGAGTGGGAGGCAGCCATCCTGTAAAGACCAATGTCAGGATCATCTCTGCCACCAACAGAAACCTGGAGGAACAGGTGGAAAAGAACCTGTTCAGAAGAGACCTGTACTATCGCTTAAACGTATTTCCTTTAAGAATTCCTTCCCTTGCCGAAAGGAGGGAGGATATACCTCCACTGATACAGTATTTCCTGGAGCATTACGGAGAAAAGTTTCATATAAAGAGAATAATGGAAGAGGATGCAGTCTCCTACTTGATGAACTTGAATTTTCAGGGAAATATCAGAGAGCTTGAAAACCTTATTCAAAGGCTGATGATTTCCGTTAATCATAAGTACATCACTTTACTTGATGTTATTAAGGAAAGCGATAAAACCTTTAAATCTGAAGTTTCCTTTGAAAAAGGTGAAAGCTCCCTTTCCTTGGAAAGAGCTGTTGACTCTCTTGAAAAATCTTTGCTCAGACAGGCAAAGGAGCTTTATGGCTCCACCAGAAAGGCAGCTTCCGCTCTTGGCATAAGCCAGACTCAGTTTGTGAGAAAGGCAAAAAAATATCAGCTTTAACCTATAATCTTAAATAAAAGTAATAGGATTCCATATATTACAGGCTGGTGGAAGATGTAGAAAAACAAAGCGTGCCTTCCTGCAAAGAGAAAGGGCCTTGAAGTTTTTGGAGGTCCTGACAAAGGCTTTATGGTTTTTCTTTCAGGATACAGTACAGGTCCAAGGTAGGCTCCTATTAAAAACACACCCAGATAAGGAAGGAGTGGGAAATAGTCTGCCGAGAAAAATCCGTTTCTTAAATCCACAATAAACCATAGCCATCTCATGTTAGCAGGAGCCGAATAATTAAAGAGCAAAAAGAAGATACCTATAAGGGCAAGGAAGCTTCCCAAATACAACAGGGCCTTTCTTTTTTTAATATTTTCAAGGGCTGCGTAGAATAAAATTGAGAAGCTGAACATATGAAGGACACCGAAGATTATTAAATATCTGGTTCCGTGACTGCCCGCCTTTTCCATCACATAAGTAAAAAGTGTAAGAGCCAGAGCCACCAAAAGCAGTTTAAGGCCTCTTTTTAAGTTTGAATGGGTAAAGCTGGAACTGATACCGGACACCAGAATAAAAGCAATAACCACAAAGGCCCTTATTAAATCCCTTCCCCAAAAATCAAAGTAAAAGAACAGAAAATAATTCTTCACATTAAAAAGGTTGGTTAAATCATAAAGCACATGGTCAAAGACCATGGCCGTTATGCATATGCCTCTTATTAAATCAAGCTCCCAGACCCTTTTTATAATTTGGTTTTCCATAGATTATCAGAAGGGTAATCCCTCATCTTCCTCTTCATTTAAATCTGTCTTTAGGGGTATGTGATACAAGTAAGCTTTTGGAAGGGTGTCAAGGTTCAACATGCTCCTTAAGATCTTTTTATAAAGCTCCAGCTGCGGCTTGTGCCTTTTTTCCATGCCAACAGAGGATGAATCTGTTTTATAGTCCACTATTACATAATTATCGCCTTCTTTATATAGAAGGTCTATGATTCCGTTTACGTAAAGTCCTTTATCTTTCTCCAAATCAAAGATCTCTGTCAGTTCCTTGAAAAGAGGTTCCTCAGTGCTTACGAACAAGGTAAAGGGAAGTTCTGTGTAGACTTCCTCCACACTCTTAAGCTTCTTAAATAAATCCTCTTCGTGCATTAAGGTTTTGTCTGCCCACGCCTGCTCATATCCGCCTCCTTTAAAGGTTTCATAAACCCCGGTCAGAATTCTAATAAACTCCTCTAAGATTTTTTCATTTTCGGGCTTTCCTGTTTCCGCTATTTCCCTGATTCTCTTTTCTGAAAGCTCCTTGCCATTTTTAACGAGAATGACTGCCTCCTCCATCAGAAGATGCACCAGGGTTCCGTACAAAGACCTTTCATCCCTAAACCTTACAAGCTCTTCATCCTCTCTTATTAAATCCTCCTTTGTAAAGATAAGTGAGGGTTCTTCCTCCTTAAGCTCCACCATGCTGGGCCTTACTCTTTTTAGAGTTTCATCTCTCTTAAGGGAAGGCTTTTTAAAATTCTTTAAACTGCCGAGGTCCTCTTCCTCAAATTCAAGAAGCTTACATACCTCTTCATTTGGAAAGAAATCGGGTAAATAAGGAATACCGTCTATTAGAAGGTCATCCCATGCGCCGGGGCTTGGTTTGTTAGAAATAATGGGTTCCCCATCCTTGGTTCTCTCCATTTTATAAAATTCAGGAATAATAAGTATGTTTCCCGCTCTTGTAGCCGCCACATACTTCAATCTCCTGCTCTCCAAATCAAGAAGAGCCTCCTCTCTTTCCATCTCCTCATTGAAAAGCCCGGTACCGATAATTTCCGTGTTGCCATAAGGTCCGCCCATAATGGTGAACCATTTTACTTCCTGCAGGCTGTAATCATAATATTTATCAGGCCCTCTGTTTTTGTCCGTCATTTCGCAGTCAGCCAATATAACCACTGGCGCTTCAAGACCCTTTGTCTTATGAAGATTCATAAGCCTTACTCCTCTTGGCCCTCCTTCTATGGACAGTTCATATTCCTGGTCCTTTGATGTCATAAGATCCTCAATAAAAGCCTTTATGTCCCCAAGATGTAAAAGGTCTCCCTTCTCTTCCGATTCTCTTATAAGCTCCAGCAAGTAGTATACCGATTCATTCCCCACCTCCATATCTGCCAGATTTATCATAAGGGAAAGACTTAGCTTATTAATAACAGCCTTTACTATTCCAGAAGGTGTTCTGCCCTCAATTTCCTTCCGCAAGCTCTCCAGAGTTTTCATAATACTCGATATGTACTCTACGTCTTCACCATTTATATATTTAAAATATTCATCTTCGCTTACGGAAAAAGGTTCAGACATCAAAAGCTCCGCCTTATAAAAATCTTCAAAGGGGGCCCATAAATAATCTATAATCCTTTTGATTACTTTCACGCCGTTGCTGTCACCAAGAGCAGATCTGCCTGCTACATTGTAGGGTATATTTTCAAGCTTAAGCCTTCTTATGTAATCCTCCAGTTTCTTTTTCTTCCTTGTGATAATCATAATATCTTCAAAGGTAACCGTCCTTTTGCCCGCCTCCTGCTTCTTATGATCGTAGGTGAAAATTTCCTGCCCAATGAGGCCTTTAATTATTCCTGCTACATTTTCCGCTTCAGTGGACTCCACCCTGTCGTAGCCTTTTTTCGTGTTAAGACGTAAAGAGCCTCCCACCTTGTATTTGTACACCCCATCCAACACCCGGCCATAAAAATCATCAAACACTGTTTGTTTATTGGCCATCTCAATATCTCTGTACTCTTTGCCAAAAAACTTGTCCTGTTTAAACACTTCGTTGAAGTAGATGCATAAGGGCTTTGAGGACCTGAAGTTTTTAGATAATATGTAGGCACCGCTTGCTTTATCACTCTCCATTTTCTTTCTCAATGCTTTGAAATTTTCTACATCCCCTCCTCTGAATCTGTAAATTGCCTGCATCTCATCCCCTACTAAAAAGAGGCTGCCTTCCCTTCCCCCCGAAAGAATATTAAACAGCTTTGATTGCATGTAGTTATTGTCCTGAAGCTCATCCACAAGAAAGTATCTATATTTTTTTCTTATATAATCAACGATGGTACTGCCATTTTTTATGTCATTTTCAAGCATATTGATCAACAGGGAAAGGCCTTTCTGATAACTGATTCTCCCAAGAAGAGCGCACCTTTCGTTAAATCTCTCAATACCATCTCTTGCAAAGCTTAAGCTGAAATAATATCTTCCCTCTCTATAATCATCCTCCATTTTATATATGAATTGATTTTTTAAAAGCTCCTTTATCCTGTTCAGTAATTCATCTTCAACCTCAATGCATTCCTTTAAGATGCAGTATTTAACAACTCCGTCAATCCCCATGAAAAATTTAATAATGTTTGCGGGATGTTCCTTGTCCAAGCAAGCCACAGCATCCTTATATTCTTTCATCTTTGTAGCCGTTATTAACCTGTTCACCTCATCATCTGTTCTGCCCCTTAAAACCTGATAATCAAAAGCATCCTTAAGCTTAAGTCCCGCTTTGAGAATCTCGTCTACGATGTCCAGTTCCTTTTTTGAATAAACAGGCTCAGTCCATGAAGGGAGCTTAATGGTAAATGTATCTTCACCGGCAACTTTAAGAAGAATGCTCCTTATATCACCGGGGCCTAAATCATACTCTCTCAGCTTTTCATACTTTAAGAGGAAGAAAGATCCGGGAGGTTCCATTGCCAAGTCCTTCAATATTTCATCAATCACCTCATGAATTACAAAAGACCCCTCAATGGGGCTGTACTCAAGAGGGACTCCTGATTCCGGGGAATGTTCCAAAAGCAGCTTGTTGGTGAAGCTGTCAATAGTGCCGAAAAATGCATTATCTAAATCGGACAAGGCCTCTTTATACAAAGTTTCATACCTGTCCTTTTCACCTGCTCTTCTCTGAAGCTCTTCTGAAATCCTGACATAAAAAAGCTTGCCTGCTTCCCGTGTAAAGGTAATGGCAACTATGGAAGAAATCATCACTCCACTCTCTAAAAGGGCCATAACCCTGTTCACCAGACTTGTGGTCTTCCCGGAGCCTGCTCCTGCTGAAAGGATCACATTTTCCTTAAGCCCTTTGTCGGAAACTATGGCCTCTCTCGTTTCTTTATCCTTTATACCTTTATATATCACCTAAGAAGTCCTCCTTAATCATGCTTTCCATAATCCTAAGTCTTCTTTCAGCCTTACATATAGTCTCAAAGGGGCAATAGTCACACTGTTTCTTTTCTTTCCTTTTTATTTCATAGCCTGTTTCAATAGACAGCAGCCTTTCCTCAAAGAGCTTTTTCACTTCTCCCCTTACATCTTCATTGTATTCAATAGAATATTCCCTCTCTATTTTCGGATATAAATACCTGCCTTCAGATACTCTTCCATCATCACCTTGCTCTTCGTAAGCCATACAGTATATAAGAGCCTGGATAAAGGTTTCTGTTTTATTCCCAACCTGGCTCACTGTTTTGCCTGTCTTAATATCTCCTATATAAACTCTTCCATCTTTATCTTCCTCGGCAAAATCCAGCTTTCCCCAGGTAAAAAGTCGATCCTTTAATACTTCAAGCTCTGAAAGGTTCTTTTCAACAGCTATAATTTCTCTATGGTCAGTCTGACTTTTAAGGCTTACATACTTTTTAAGAAGAGCTTTTATAGCTGAAATTTCATATCCGGGATCAATAAGGGGAGGGATTTCTTTAAGCTTCTCCTCTATTCTTTCCTCTGCCAGTTTCTCCATAATTTCTTCTTTTTCTTCTTTGGCTCTCCCTTTAATATTTGCCAGATGATATCCTGCGATTATTTCATGGCACAGACTTCCCGTTTCCTTGGGATCAAGCCAGGTGATAATATCCTTCTCTTCTTCCACCCTTGAGATTTTTAAAAGTTTTTCCATTAAAAATCTGTAGGGACACTGGATCAACAAATCAGCTGATGACACAGATAAATTAAGCCTCCCTAAACCCCCGATTTTTGAGGAAGGTGCATTATTAGGAGGATTAGCCATGGTGTAATATTTCTGTCTGAATTTCGTAGAGAATAATTCCTCCTGAGTAAGAGGCAAAAGATGAGGCTCAAAGAACCCCACCACATCCTGCTCTTTAAAATCCTTTTCTATTCTTGAAAGTACAGATGGTCTGGCTTGAGCCTTTAAAGTTGCAGTGTTATATGTACCATAGGAAATTGTAATGTTTCTATTTTCCTCTATTAACCTGTTAAGAACATTTATAAGGAAATCCCCTCTTTCCTTGGTTAACTCATAGGAGGTTTTTAAATCTGTATTTGCCACTTTATTTCTGATGAGAAGAATGTCATCATCAAGAATAAGAGGATGTTCCCTTGTTCCTCCCGAGTAAGTTTCCAGCCCCAACAGATAAACATTTTTAGTATATATAAAGGGAAGATCATCTATGGAACCTAAGTAGACTCTTCCCTCATCAGCTACAGCAGGGGGTTTTCTCATTCCTTTTAATGAAGCAAGGATTTCTCTCAGGAGTCCCTCAATTTCCTCTTCCGTAAATCCAGCCTTCTTTACGTCTTCCCTCCTCACATTTACAGCATCATCTTGAATTTCATAGGAAGGCGTTCCTCTTCCGTAATAAACAGGGAAATCAGGTTCTTCAAGACAATATCTTGCATATTTATCATAGGAAGGAGCACCTATGAAGAATGTATCGTAGGGCTCATGTTTTTTAACAATCCTGTCCCACACTTCCCTAAAGCCGTTAAAGGAACCATAGGCTGAAAACAGCTCTCTTTCCTGCCCACCTTCAAAGGCCGCTGTTTTTAGGAATTCGAAAAGACTTGTCTCTGTATAAGTGCAGCCTTTATAGACGTTTTTAAGCGCAGCCTCCATAAGGGGGCTTAGGGGATCCTCCTTAAAGTGAATGACTTCAATCCCTTCCTCTCCTGTATCAAAGCTCTTTCCTGCCACCTGCCTTATAAACCCAACGCTGTCCTGATACCCCATTTTTTCAAGGCCTTTAAGATAGGGAATCAGAAGTTCTTCTATTATTTTATTATTCTTATCCTTTATAATTCCGGGAAGAATCATCTCCTGTATGCCTTTTACCTCATCCTCTTTGCCTGTAAGCTGATTTCTAAGCATTGTAAGAGTATTCATACAAGCTTGAGCATCCTTTAAGGTTTTATTCTTAAAATAGCCGCCTTTGTTATCCCTTAAAATTTTCAGTATCATAAAGGTGCTTATAACGCCGGATACTCTTTCTCCCTCGCTTTCAAACCCAAGGCTCACGGCTCTTGTTTTAACTGCTTCAAAAGGACTCATAACGTAAAAATTTATTAAAGGTTGGCCTCTCATGGCAAGTCCCTTAATAATTCCCCGGCTGTTGAATCTTCCTGTTATTAAGATTTGTTTTTTAATCCCCTTATTCTCCATATAAATATTATAACCTTTTATGCTTCCTTTTGTGTCCAAAAACGGTACTTAAGCAAAATAAAAAACCTCCCCCGCAATCCTTGGGGAGGTTAAGAAACCTTTTCCGAGTTTTTATAAAACTATCTTACGGGAGCAGGCCATCTTGGGATTATATATTTATAGTAATCCTCCTCCAGAATCAACTTGGCAAAGTAGAACCTGTTGGAAATTATATTGTTAACATAATCCACATACTCCGGGGGAAGGCTTTCCCCCAAAACCAGGTTCCCCTGTTCATCAAAGCTCTCCGTTGTTTTTGTTCTCGCATTATATCTGCCTTCCTTGGTTATAAAGCTTCTGTCTGAAAACATCACCAAAGGTTCTTGACTTGAGAAAATGTCCCTGCCTGAAAGCAGCCTGGAGTCGTATTCCAATCCAAATAAGTTGCTGATGGTGGGAATAATGTCTATGGTGCTTGCATATTTAGTCACTGTTTCAGGTTCCATATCGGAGGTCCAGATTATCAATGTGCTTTTAAATAACTCAAACTCAGTTTCCACAGGATGACCTAAAAATTCGCTTATCTCCTCATACGTTAAGCCGTATGGATAATGGTCCCCTGATATAACAAAGACTGTATTTTCAAGCCCTCCTGCATCTTTTAGCCTTTCCACAAGAAGCCCCATAGCAAGGTCCAGTTCCATATTACAGGCCACATAAGCTTTACAGCCTTCGCTCATGTCTAAATCGGCCACATCCTCCTTATGCCTTCTTGCCATCATTGGCCCTGCCCAGTTGTAGTTTTTATGGCCGCTTACA
The DNA here is from genome assembly GCA_012511395.1 of Clostridiales bacterium. Taxonomy (GTDB): domain Bacteria; phylum Bacillota; class Clostridia; order Peptostreptococcales; family Anaerovoracaceae; genus JAAZGD01. The sequence goes on along the minus strand of JAAZGD010000094.1, from coordinate 123 downwards.
GTCATATAATAAACGTGCCATGGCTCTTGACCAATAAACTCCCCTGTAGTTAAATCTATCATCTCAAGGTCTGATTCAGGCCACTGTTCCTTTACTTTAAGTCCTGTACCAAGGCCCTTATAC